>CAZKWI010000041.1:0-15756 GCA_964556455.1 uncultured Planctomycetia bacterium
GCTTAATCCGGAGGAGTGCTATTATGCTATCGCGTAAAAGTATTTGCATTACCAAACAGAGACCTTGTTGCGCCCCTCTTTTTTTGCGGCGTAGAGTGCTGTGTCGGAATTCTCTATCAGGGCATTCACGTCATTCGCGTCCTCCGGGTAAACGGCTATGCCTATACTTACCCGGACGTTCGTAGATTCGTCGTAGGCCTTGAAGTGGTGCTTCTCTATAACCGACCTTATTCTCTCCGCAACTATGGTCGCCTGGACCTTCTCTGTTTCAGGCAGTATAACGCAGAACTCCTCCCCTCCGAACCTGCCGACAAGGTCCACCTCTCTTGTATTGGCCTTCAGGAGTGCGACGATCTCCTTAAGCACGACATCCCCCACCAGGTGGCCGTAAGTGTCATTGTAGTTCTTAAAATAGTCTATATCCACCATCAGGAAAGCAAGGTTAAATTTGTGCCTCTCGGACCTTTCGAATTCCTCGATAAGGCGTTCTGTTATGTGCCTTTTCGCGAACGCCTTGGTAAGGCCGTCGGTTATGGCCATCTCTTCGACTTTCTCATAAAGTATTATACGCCTCATCTCAAGCGCGAACTGCGCGGTGAGTATGGAGAACTTTTCGAGCTCGCTGACAGAAAGATCCTCGATAGACAGGACGCCTATGACCCGGCCGTCAAAGATGATGGGGCTTGCCATATACGTCTGGGCATCTTTAGGAAGATACTGGGCGTAAGGGTTCTGGTCCCATTCTGTTCTTGTGATCTGTATGCGCCTTACGTCATTCTTCAGCAACTCATAGATCTTTTTATCGTTCTCGCATGGCTCGCGGGTGGCGGGCTCTATTTTGGGGAATACACCTTTCGTCTTTGAGGCCCCCTCCTGGTTCCCGGCGGCCTCGTAAACCAGCTCGCCCGCGGACGCTAGGACATCATTTGACAAGAGCACCAGTGTGACCTTTTTGAACATGAAATTTTTGTGCAGGTATTCGACCAGTATCTTGAATATACTGTCAAAGTGAAGGCTCGTCGACAGGTCCTTTGTGATCTCGTACAGGTTCGATATCTCGCTTAGGCGCTTTTCGTACTTGAGTTGCCTGTCATAAATATGCCCTTCATCGGTCACCAGGTCATTGTACCTCTTATCCAGCTGGATGTAGTCCTCAACTATCCTGGATCTATACGCGGAGCGGACCTTTCCGATCTTGAAGATGGCGGCATAGATCAGGCCGGCGGCCGCGAAAAAAAGCGCCGGCAGCTGTAAATGCAGCATCAGTTCGCGCATACCCTGTTCCTGCCTTCCTTTTTCGCGCGGTAGAGGTTGCGGTCGGCCAACATCAGCAATTCCTCGTACGATGTCCCATTGCCGGGATGAGTGGAGACGCCTATGGAGACGGTGGCACGCGTCACTTCCCTTCGCAGAAAGAATGTGCTCTCCTCAACGGCCTTCCTTATCCTTTCCGCAAGCCTCTTCGCGCCGGTCTTCTTCTCGCCGAAAAGGAGTATAGCGAATTCTTCACCCCCGTAGCGGGCCACGATGTCGCCTTTTGTGACAAGTGATGTAAAGATCGACGCCAGGTGTTTCAGAAGTATGTCTCCCGCGATATGGCCGTGGGCATCGTTATACTTTTTGAAATGGTCGATATCTATCATGAGCACGCTTATGGGGTGCTTTCGGTTCTGCGCGCGCTGAAACTCCGTGGCGATACGTTCCATGAAGTATCTGTAGACAAATAGGTGCGTCAACCCGTCTTTTATGGCAAGCTCCGTCGTTCTCTGGTAGAGCATGTTATTGTACAGCGCCACTGCCCCGAGATCACCGATTATATCGAGCAGTCTCAGATCATCAGGGTTGTAGGAATTAGGCTGGCGGCTGTCCAGCCGCAGGATACCTATAAGCTTGTTGTTGCTTATCATGGGCACGGCGATCAGTGACTTGAACCTGGCTTCGTCCAGCAGGATATTGTCCTTGGGAAACCTGAAGTCCTTGGACGCGTCCAGCACTATGAGCGGTTGGTTCTGCTTTAGCACCCATTTGTCGAACAGATCGCCCTTCTTTGTCTTGATACGCGGCATATCATCCGGCTGCATGGACTGGGCGAGCAAGAGCTCCTGTGCCGCCGGGTCCACCAGATAGATAAGGGATCTTGTGGATTTACCCACTATTTCGTAGGATTTTTCGGTGAGGAATTTCTCGATCTTCTCCTTGGAGAATATATCGCTCAAGTATTCGGCGACTTCCTTAAGCTCCTCATACCTGTTAAATTTCAGCTCGAGCGCTTCCGTCTGGGCGCTGTCCCTGGACATACGCTCAGAGAGCGTGTTCGTCTCCTCTCTTGCCCTTTCGGCCTTCAGATGGTATTCGGTCTGGAGTGCTATGAACTTTCTCAAACTTTTGAAGGAACCGAGCGCAGTCAGGGATAAGACGCCGGCATGCAGGTAATAGATGCCCCTGTCCGTGGCAAGCGACAGGGAGAATGTTATTACAATGGAAATGATCAGAAAAAGTGCCCCGCCTATCCAGCCGAAAGCGAACCAGCTGGCGATTATTATCGCGTTGAAGGAGAGAAGGATTATGTGGGTGAAGAGCTGGAAGCGGTCCTGCCGGATATCATCCGCATCAGCCTTTATAAGGAATACGCATAAGGATATGAAGAGCGTGCAGGCTATGAAACCCAGGAATATCTTGTCTCTGGTAAGGTTCATTCTGCTTCGCCTTTGACGCTTAGGCTGCAGTGCAGGCTTCGCAGAATCGCTCATTCTGCAAGACTCCCATATTCTGCTTCGCACTCCAACGTGCTAGCACTGGTACGCGCTTCGCAGGGGTGTCAGACTATCGTCTTTTCGGTCTCGACATCGAAGAAATGGACCTTTGACATATCGAAAACCAGGTCCATGTCCTGATTAATAATGGGTTTCGCGTGCCCGCCGACCTTGGCTATAAATGAATTCAGGCCTGTTGTGAGATAAAGATACACTTCTGAACCCATAGGCTCTATAACTTCCACCGAAGCTGTTATTGTATTTTCCGGAGGGGCCTCGGTAACGAAGAGCTTATCATAAATATCCTCTGACCTTATACCGAAAGTTACATCCTTGCCCACATAAGTCTTAAGCTCCGGCGCCATCTCGTCAGTGACCCTTACCTGGAACTTGCCTTCATCAAAAAAGAGCGTTCCGCTTTTGTCGATGATCCTGCCGGCCATGAAATTCATCGGCGGCGTCCCGATAAAACCAGCCACGAATCTGTTGACCGGCTTATCATAAACTGTTATAGGGTCGGCCACCTGCTGTATAAGGCCGTCTTTCATTACGGCTATGCGGTTACCCAGCGTCATGGCCTCGACCTGGTCATGTGTAACGTATATCATCGTCGTCTGCAGCCTTATATGCAGCTTGTTTATCTCGGTCCTCATCTGTATCCTGAGCTTAGCGTCCAGGTTTGAGAGCGGCTCGTCGAACAAAAAAACGTGCGGCTTTCTGACTATCGCCCTGCCCACGGCCACGCGCTGCCTCTGCCCTCCAGAGAGCTCCTTCGGTTTGCGGCCCAACAGCGTTTCTATGCCCAGTATATGCGCCGCTTCGCCCACCCTGTCCTTTATCTCTGATCTCGGATACTTGCGCAGTTTTAGCCCGAACGCCATGTTGTCAAATACGTTCATGTGCGGGTAGAGGGCGTAGTTCTGGAATACCATCGCGATATCCCTGTCTTTGGGCGGGACATCATTTACAATCCTGTCGCCTATGTAGATCTCGCCGCTTGTAACCGTCTCAAGGCCCGCTATAGCGCGCAGCGTGGTGGATTTGCCGCAGCCGGACGGGCCGACAAGTACGAGGAACTCCTTGTCCTCTATATCCAGACTTATAGATTTAACGGCCTCGACGGTTCCCGAAAAGATCTTTGTCAGGTCCTTTAAACTTACTCTTGCCATATCTTTCTTTCTCCCGGTGAGTTAAAGTATAACATATAAATAACACTATTCAACAAAATACTCCAAAAATTTTATTATAGAATCCCGCAGTTCGTTCCTGTTTATGATCTTATCGATAAGGCCGTGCTCCAGCAGGAACTCGGACTTCTGGAACCCTTCGGGCAGCTTATGCCTTATCGTCTGCTCTATGACCCGCGGCCCTGCGAAACCTATAAGCGCCTTGGGCTCTGCGATTATAAGATCCCCCAATGAAGCAAAGCTGGCCATTATCCCGGCCATTGTCGGGTTGGTAAGCACCGATATATAAAGCAGTTTTTCTTTATTGTGCCTGGCCAGAGCTGCGGAGGTCTTTGCCATCTGCATGAGCGAGAGCATTCCCTCGTACATCCTGGCGCCGCCGCCCGAGCCTGAGACAATGATGAGCGGCAACTTTAACTGCGTGGCCTTCTCTGTAACATAGGCTATCTTCTCCCCTACGACAGAACCCATAGAACCCATAATGAACCGTGAATCCGTGACCGAGAATAATACGTCGTGGCCGCCTATGGCGCCCTTGCCCACTATCGCGGCCGATTTCATATTGGTCTTCTGCTTATCGCTCTTCAGCTTGTCTTTGTATGTCTTGGGTCCGGAAAATTTAAGGGGGTCGCCTGATTCCGCATCGGCCATGTACTCTTCGAAACTGCCTTTATCCAGGAGCATCTCTATGCGCTCCCTGGCGGTCAGGGTAAAATGAAAATTGCAGTTCGGACAGACCTTTAAATTCTCTTTGAGCTTTTTGTTGTAAATGATCTCGCCGCAATCCGGGCACTTTGTCCACAGCCCTTCGGGCATGGAGCGCCTCTTGGCAACTTTAAAGACCCTGTATTTTGGATCTCCGCCGAATATTGGCATCAGGCAACCTTTACTTTAAGAAAACTCCTTGCCAGGTCCACTGCCTCTGCCGCGTCCTTTCCGTAGCCGTCCGCCCCGATCTGGCGGGCGAAACCGTCCGTAATAGGGGCGCCGCCGACCATTACCTTTACCTTTTCGCGCAAACCATTGGCCTTCAGCTCTTCAATGGTATTCTTCATAGCAGGCATGGAAGTGGTCAAAAGGCTGGACATCGCTAGGATCTCGGCACCCGAGGTCTTCAGGGCCTCAATGAACTTCTCTACGGGTACGTCTATACCGCAGTCTTCTATCTCAAAACCCGCACCCTTGAGCATCATGGAGACGAGGTTCTTCCCTATGTCGTGAAGGTCGCCTTTGACGGTCCCTACTACGACTTTCGCCACCGGCTTTACGCCCGCCTCTATAAGGCGCGGTTCCAGTATCTTCATCCCGGCATTCATGGCGTCGGCCGATATAAGCACTTCGGGTATGAAGATCTCATTATTCTTGAACTGCACGCCGATCCGGCCCATGCATGATATCAGACCTTCGTTCAGTATCACTTCGGGATAGATCCCCTCTTCAAGCATCCGGCTTACCTCAGCCGCAAGCCCTTCGGCGTCGCCTGCCCTCAGGAGCTCATTTAATTTATCCATATTATATCTAAATATCCTCCATTTTATAGAATACCAGCCCGCTCAGGAGTTTCGGGTAAAAATATGTCGTCTTATGGGGCATCCTGTCGTTCGCGCCGGCCACATCCCTCACTTGCTCTATTCTCGGGGGGTTCAGGAAAAAAGAAAAGTCATAATCCCCCTCGTCAACCAGTCTTACGGCGCTATCGGTTTCTTTAGTATATACTATATCTTTCTTTTTTTCCACATTTTCTTTCACTTTAAGCACTCTGTCGAAGACAAGCTGGTGCAAAAGCGACACATCAAGGTACTTCCACTTGTAGGAATTGGCCCGGGCGATCACGCCTTCGAGGCCTTTCTCGTCCTTCAGGGTGAGCAGGAAGAATCCCTCAGGCTTGTGGTACATCCCAAAAAGGTACATGCCGCCGGCAGCGGTCTCCATTCTGCGGAATACTTCGTCCTTGCCGGCCATTTTCTCGACTGAGAAATACTTTTCCAGTCCGGCTACGGTCTTTGTAAAATCAACTTTTCTCGCGGTCTTTACGACCCTGTGCGTTGACAGGATGGTTAGGGCCCCCGGGTCAAGGCTGGCGAAATACATCATGACATAATCTGAATCGCGGGCCTCATTGCGCTCCGGGTTCTTGCTTCTTGCGTGATCGCGGAAATTCAGGGCCACTTCATAGCGGTGATGCCCGTCAGCTATGAGGACCTGCTCGTTCTTTATGTGGTCCTTTATCTTCTCTATAGTCCCGGTGTCGCTCAGCTGCCAGAGCCTGTGCCTTACGCCGTCCTGCTCCACGTCCGCGGCGGGCGGGCCCGAAATATTATCTTTGAGTATGTTCGTTATCTTGGAATCCTTGTCATCGTATAAAGAGAAGATAGGGCTAAGGTCGGCCTCGGTGGCTTTCATAAGACTGAGCCTGTCTGCTTTAGGCTTGGCGAAAGTATATTCATGCGGCAGGACCTGGCTCTTATGCGGGTCTTCTATCTTCATGAGCGATATGAAGCCGAGCCGGGCCTTCAGTTTTCCTTTAAAGTAGTAATCCTGGCGGTAGATGTACACGGACGGCGCGTCGTGGCGCACCAGGATATCTTTTTGCATCCAGTCATGAAAAAAGCCGTTCGCCCTTGTATACCTGTTATTGGATCCATCGTCGTCTTTCTCGATCTTACCCAGGATAATACGCACGACGTTATTGGGATGGAGGGCATAAAAATCCTTCTGCATGCTCTCAGATATGACATCATAAGGCGGGGCCACTATCCTGGACAGGTCGCCTGTTGCGCGCGAATTATACAATACACCCCTGAATGGCTTAATCAGAGCCATTACACTCCTTGCAGTCTTTTTTGAGCGGGCAGCCTGAAGGCTTCTTCTTTTCGGGGTCAGCCGGGCGCTTTTTGTAATCAGTGGCGTAAAAGCCTGATCCTTTGAATATGATACCCGCCCCGCTGCCTATTTTCCTTTTTGCCTTGGCGCCGCATTTGGGGCAGTCTGCCACAGTATCAGCGGTCATCTTCTGGAAGAGCTCAAATTTTTTGCCGCAGCCTTTGCATTCATATTCATACGTCGGCATCTATATCAACTCCTTTTACTGGAAGAGATTCCGCACTTTCTCCGCGAAGGACTTGTTCAAAGGTGTAACGTTCTCACCGCACGACGATGCGAATTCCTTTAATATGGCCTTCTGCTTCTGGTTCAGGTTCACCGGGGTCTCTATCTTCACCTTTACGTACTCATCGCCCTTGCCGTATCCGTCGAGCCTGGGGATGCCCTTGCCTCTGATCCTGAAGACTTTCCCGCTCTGCGTGCCTTCCGGTATCTTCATCTTTATCCTGCCGTTAAGCGTAGGGACGTCTATCTCCGCTCCGAAGACCGCTTGCGGAAAACTGAAAGGCACTTCACATATTATATCATAATCCCTTCTTTCGAATATGGGATGTCCTTTCACTGCTATATATACATAGAGGTCGCCCCGCGGTCCGCCGCGCGCGCCTTCTTCGCCTTCGCCCTGCACCCTTAGCCTGTTGCCTGTATGGACCCCGGCGGGGATCTTGACCTTTATGGATCTTTTTACCGGGACCCTGCCCGCACCTTTACATTTCGGGCAAGGCGTCTTGATGATCTTGCCTTCTCCGTTGCAGTGGGGACACGTCCGGGCTATATTAAAGAAACCTCCTGAAGAGACTATCTGTCCGTTGCCTTCGCAAGTAGCACACTGGGCCTTCTTTGTGCCGGGTTTAGCGCCGCTGCCATTGCAGTTCGCGCAGGCCTCGTACCGGGAAAGCTCTACCTTTTTTTCTACACCAAAAGCCGCTTCCTCAAAAGTTATAGCCGTCTCAAGCTGCAGGTGCGAGCCGCGGCGCGGCCCTCCCCGCCTTCCGGAAGACCCGAAGGAACTACCGAAAAAATCCCCGTCTATGCCAAAACCTCTTAAAAAATCGCCCAGGTTGCCGAATATGTCGCCGAATTCATCATAGTGCGTAAAGTCCGACCACGAGAACCCGCCGCCTGTAAAAGCGCCCTGCATGCCGGCGTGCCCGAACCTGTCGTAAGTGGCCCTCTTCTGAGAGTCGCTCAGGACCTCGTAGGCTTCGCATACCTCTTTAAAGCTCTCTTCCGCCTCTTTGTTGCCGGGATTTTTATCGGGATGGTATTTTAAAGCAAGCTTCCTGTACGCCTTCTTTATCGCGGACGGTTCGGCATCTTTCGATATACCCAGGACTTCGTAATAATCCCTCTTTTTCGTCACTTCTTCTCCTCATCTTCCACCTTATATTCAGCGTCGACGACATCATCGTCCTGTTTCTTATTCCCGGGCTGTTCCTGCTGCGCGGGGCCCTTCTGCTGGGCCTGTCCGTGCGTCTGTTGTTTCTGGGCCGTGGCCTTATACATCTCTTCGGCGAGCTTGTGAGCGGATTTCTGTATCTCTTCGGTGGCCCTCTTTATCTCGCCTACTGCGTCGCTTGACAAGGCCTTCTTGCCTTTCTCCAGCACGGCTTCCAGCTTCTTCTTTTCATCCTCGGAGAGCTTGCTGCCGTATTCTTTTATAGACTTTTCCGTCGAATAGATAAGCGTGTCGAGCTGGTTCCTGGCGTCCACAAGCTCGCGGCGCTTTTTATCGTCGGCCTCGTGCGACTTGGCGTCCTTGACCATCTTGTCTATGTCGTCTTTGGAGATGCCGCTCGAGGACTCTATCTTGATCTTCTGTTCTTTGCCCGTGGCCATGTCCTTCGCTGAAACATGGACTATGCCGTTTGCGTCTATATCGAAGGTAACCTCTATCTGCGGGATACCCCTGGGCGCCGCGGGTATACCGACAAGGTCAAATCTCCCGAGCGTCCTGTTATTCGAGGCCATCTCTCGCTCGCCCTGCAGCACATGTATCGAGACCGCTGTCTGGTTATCGGCGGCGGTGGAAAATATCTGGCTCTTCTTCGTGGGGATCGTGGCGTTCCTCTCTATGAGTTTCGTCATAACACCGCCCAGCGTCTCAATGCCAAGACTGAGGGGCGTCACGTCGAGCAGCACTATATCCTGCAGCTTGGAATCGCCGCCCAGTATGCCGCCCTGGATAGACGCACCGATAGCGACTACTTCGTCGGGATTCACTCCTTTATGGGGTTCTTTATCAAAAAGTTCCTTCACCAGCCTCTGGACCTTGGGCATCCTGGTCTGGCCGCCCACCAGTATGACCTCATCTACGTCCCCCGGCTTGAGACCGGCGTCTTCAAGCGCTTGTTTGCACGGTGATATCGTCCGATCAAGCAGGTCATCTACGAGTTGTTCCAGTTTAGAGCGCGAAAGCGTCATGGTAAGGTGCTTCGGCCCGGTTTGGTCCGCGGTTATGAACGGAAGGTTAATTTCGGTCTCTTTATTCGTGGAAAGCTCGCACTTCGCTTTCTCCGCAGCCTCCTTAAGCCGCTGCAGGGCCATCTTGTCCTTTCTCAGGTCTATACCTTCGGCCGTTTTAAACTCGTCCGCTATCCAGTCCATTATCCTCTGGTCAAAATTGTCCCCGCCCAGATGCGTATCACCATTCGTTGCCTTCACTTCGAATACGCCCTCACCGAGCTCCAGTATAGATATATCGAACGTGCCGCCACCCAGGTCGAAGACCGCTATCTTCTCGTCTTCTTTCTTCTGGAGTCCGTATGCAAGTGAAGCAGCGGTCGGTTCATTGATTATACGTAAGACCTCAAGCCCCGCTATCCTGCCGGCGTTCTTGGTCGCCTGTCTCTGTGAATCGTTAAAATACGCGGGGACGGTTATGACCGCCTGGGTCACCTTTTCGCCCAGGTAATCCTCAGCTGTCTGCTTCATCTTCTGAAGCGTCATTGCTGATATTTCCGGTGGCGTGTACGATTTGCCGAGCGCGTTTATGACTACATTGCCCTTCTGGTCTTCGGCGATCTTATAAGGCACTATTTTTTCCTCGACCTCCACCTCTTCGTGGCGCCTTCCCATAAAACGCTTGATAGAGAATATTGTATTCTCCGGGTTCGTTATGGCCTGCCTCTTCGCCGCCTGCCCCACAAGGCGCTCGTTAGTCTTGGTAAAGGCCACCACTGAAGGCGTGGTCCTCGCGCCCTCTGCGTTTGCCAGGACCTTCGGCTCGCCGCCTTCCATTATAGCAACACATGAGTTTGTAGTTCCCAGGTCTATCCCTATTACTTTAGCCATTTTGTCTTCCTCCTGTTACTTTATTCTTTCTTCTTTGTGACTTTTACTATAGAAGGGCGCACAAGCCGCCCTTTTAGTGTATAACCCGTCTGTATCTCCTCGATAACCGTATCTTCCGGGTGGTCATCGGTCTCGACTACGGCTATGGCTTCATGCAGGTGCGGATCGAACTTCTCCCCCACGCTCTTTACCCGCTCTACACCGTAATCCTTAAAGAGCGAGTGAAGCTCTTTCTGCACAAGCTTTACGCCTTCCAGAACAGCGTCGGAGGCCTTCGTATGCTTTACAGACCCCAGCGCACGGTCGAAATTATCTACAATAGGCAGGAGCCGTATGATAAGGTCTTCATTAGCGAACTTGAAGAACTCCGCCTTCTCTTTCTCGAGTCTCTTCTTTGTATTCTCAAGCTCTGCCTGACAGCGCAGCCATTTATCATAATGCTCTTCTGACGACTGCGCCTTCTCGTTCAAGCCTTCAAACTCTTCTTTTGAAAGGCTTATACTCTTCTTATGTGCCGCTTTTTTAGAATGCGACTCTTCGTGTTTTTTCTCTTTATCGCTTGTCATATAACCTCATCCAGAAATTCGCTTATAGTCTCTGCGATGCTGCTCACCACAGGTATGACCCTCTCATATTCCATGCGCATGGGGCCTATTATACCCAGGGAACCGTTTATGTTATCCTCGAGACTGTAATTTGCCGTTATGAGAGTGCACCTGTCGAACCCTGAGAGCTTGTTCTCACTGCCTATGTGGACCTTGATGCCTATAGCCTTCGAATCCTCCTCCAGGATATCCAGCAGCGCTCTCCTGTCTTCCAACGCCTTAAGTACACTGCATATCGTCTCGGCATCTCTAAATTCCGGGTAAGTGGCCAGGTAGTGTGCCCCGTCAAAATAGAGCCTGTCCTCAAAATCATACAGGGAAGATACTATGCTCCTGGTATCCCCGGCAAGACCCTCTCTGAGATGTTCTCTCAATTTCAATGTCGGGAATAATGCCATACACGTTTGGGATGTGGCCTTTGAGCATAGCTGCAGACACTTCACTATAATGTCTTCTATAGACCTGGAGTCGGACAGAGATATGGCCTCATCCATGGTCTCCTGGTTGGATCCCAGAAAGGCCTTCTCTTCCAAAAGAGAGTCCACGTACTGCCTGTAGCCTTTATAGGTCGGCACCCTGCCGGCAGAGGTGTGCGGCTGCCATATAAGCCCCATCTCTTCCAGCTCATACATGATATTGCGTATGGTAGCGCTCGAGAGCCTCATGCGGTCCGATATTGAATGCGAACCGACCGGCTCTGCGGTACTTATATGGTACTTTATGACCATATCAAGTACGCTCTTCTGCCTTTCCTGCTTATCTCTTATCCTCTTTTTGTTGACCATATCCACCTCGTTAATTCTATTCTGCGAAGCTCAAATCATCCATGAAACTCTTTTATGAGCGAAGCAGAATTAGCACTCTTGACTACCGAGTGCTAAAGCAATATTTTATCACGCTCTTTTCCTATGTCAAGCAAAATCCCCTGTCATTGCGAGGAGCGAAGCGACGAAGCAATCTAGGACGTCCTAGATTGCTTCGCTTCGCTCGCAATGACGATGCACCATTTGCGCAACCCTTTGTGGCAGTTGAGCTTCGATATATATTGTCGAGCCGTTATTTATCCTCTTACTTACCTTTCCGAACTCATATATAAGATGCAAGAGCTTCATCTCTTTAGCGGGTATGTTAAGTTTTACAAAGGCAGTGAGTTTTCCCAGATGTAATGTTATCTTATCTACGAGTTCTCCCAGGTTCTCTTTCCGCAGAGCCGATATCTGGAGTGCTTCTTTATACTCCTTTGCAAGCCGGTTCTTAAGCGCTGTGTCAGCCACCTTATCGGCCTTATTGAGTACGGTCACTATGGGTTTATCGTTTATCTTCAGTTCATGCAATACCTTGTAGGTGGCTTCGTATTGCTCGGCTATCTTCGGGTCACTCATATCCATAACATGCAAAAGCACGTCCGCCTCTACGGCCTCTTCCAGCGTCGCATTGAAACTCTCTATCAGATTATGCGGCAGCTTGTATATAAAGCCGACGGTATCCACAAGGAGGATCTTCTGGTTGTTGGGCATGTTATATTTCCGTATGGTGGGGTCAAGCGTACTGAAGAGCATATTATCGACATAAATATCGGACCCCGTGAGAGCATTCAGCAGAGTCGATTTTCCCGCGTTGGTATAGCCTACAAGCGCCACGGTAAGCATTGAAAAGCGCTCTCTGTTTTTTCTCCGCATCTGTCTCTGCTGCGCAACGCGCTTAAGCTCATTCTTCAGCTTGGTTATTCTAAGGTTTATCCGCCTGCGGTCGGCTTCCAGCTTCTGTTCTCCGGGACCTCTCGTACCTATTCCGCCTCCGAGCCTGGAAAGGAGTATACCTTTCCCGAGAAGCCGCGGCAGGAGGTACTGGAGCTGTGCCAGCTCCACCTGGATCTTGCCTTCCCCTGAACGGGCACGGCGCGCGAATATATCCAGTATGAGCTGAGTCCTGTCTATGGTCTTTATGCCTATGGCATCCTCGATATTCTTCTGCTGCGACGCGCTGAGGTCCTCACTGAAAATGACGACATTGGCGCCGAGCTCGTCGGCAAGTACACCTATCTCGTCTATCTTGCCCCTGCCCAGGAACAAAGAAGCTGATATGGCCTTTAAGTTGCAGACGACCCTTTCGGTCACCTTAACCCTGGCGGACCGGATGAGCTCGTCGGATTCGGAGATCATCTCCTCCGCGCTCCACCCATCCTTTTTTACTTTATCGGTAATTATGACTATAGATAACGCTTTTTCCATAGTAGGTTCCGTAAGTGGTGAATTACGCAGCAGCAAGGCTAAGCGCGGCGTTTTTTTGGCGAAGCGGGCATGGTTTTTTGCCGATAGAGATAAGCATTAGGGCAAAAAGAGCGAAGCCAAAAAACCGAGCGAAATTTTCCTCGCTGGGGAAAATTTCGCGTCCGCGCGTGCCTTACTGCTGCGTAATTCAGTGCTAATCGACTCTACTGCATCCTCCTGTGATAAGCTCCCTACATCGATCCATTTTACCCGATCATCCGCCCTGAACCATGTCATCTGCTTTTTTGCCAGACGCCTGGTGTTTTTCTTAAGAAGCTCTTTCGCTTCCTCCAATGAATACTTCTTATCCAGATAGCCGCAGAATTCCTTATATCCCAGGGATGCCTTTGCTGTCATACCGGGCCCCTTCTCCTTTATAAAAGCCACTTCCACAACCATGCCGTCAACTACCATACTATCTACCCTTTTATCTATCCTCTCATACAGGACAGCCCTGGGTCTTGTTAATCCGTATATGGTTATATCGTATTTGTCCTTTAACCCCTTTGTCCTCTTCTTGTGTTCCGAGACAGGCATTCCCGTCAGAAGGAAGATCTCGAGTGCCCTTACGATACGTCGGAGGTCATTTGGGTGTATGTCGGAGGCGGCCTTGGCGTCTATGGACCTGAGTCTATCGTGCAACTGGCCGGTACCATACAGCTTTGCCTGTTTTTCAAGCTTCCGGCGCAGCACTGTATTCTTTTCGGGCGATGGAAAGAGGCCGTCCACCAGGGCCTTTACGTAAAGCCCGCTGCCGCCTACTATAATAGGTATCCTTTTTCTCTTGATTATGTCATCTATCAGGCGGGTCGCCTCAGCTGCGAATTTAGCGGCGCTGTATTCCTCTCTTATATCAAGAAAATCCACCAGGTGATGCGGGACCCTCTCTCTCTGGCAGGCTGTAGGCTTCTGGCTCATGACATCCATCCATCTATAACCCTGCATAGAGTCTGAAGAGATGATCTCTCCCGAGAGCCTCTCAGCCAGTTCCAGCGCCAGCGATGTCTTCCCCACTCCGGTGGGACCGACAATGAATATTATTCTATTTTTCTTTTTTTGCTTCATTAAAACGCGACGATCGCTCCTTCATACCCGGTTCTCTTGAGCTTCTTCGTAAAGGTGATCGCAGCCTTCCTGGTTTTGAACCTTCCTATCTTGACCTTGTACATGGTGCGCCATCCGTCCTGCACCTCTATCACACGGACCGTATACTTCCTTCTCTTGAATTTCCTGTAGAGCCTGTCGGCATTTTTCTTGTCTTGGAAGCACCCCACCTGGACGGAATAGAAAGACGGCTCCTCAGCTGTAGGCAGAGAGCCTGCCACGCTCATATTCGCAAGCCCGATCTCCGCCTCCCGCACAAGCTCCTTATTGCGCGACTTATTTACAATAAGAGTAAAATACTTCCTGGCCTTTGCGTAATCCAGGAGTTTTAGATAAGAGAGCGCCGCTATATTAGCTGCCTCGTCCCTTTTTTGGCCTGATCTGTATTTTTTCAGCAGCCTCTCGCACTCATTCGCGGCCTTTTTATAATCACCCATGAGGTAAGATCTCTCGGCCTTTTCGCATTGTTTACTTAACGCCCATGCGCTATCACCACTTGAGATCAGCACGAGCGCAATGAATAATACTCCATACAGTCTGCGTATCATTTTTTACCGTCCTTCCTTTTTTTCTTAGATTTTGAAATGGCCTTTTGTAACCGCAGAAGCTTCTGATGGCGCTTCTTTTTTACATCCATAGGGACATCGTCTTCTGTCTTTGATGACGCTGCCGGAGGCCGCGGTGAGTATTTAAATATATAGCTCCCATCGAACTCTATTTCCTCAAGGGCCCTTTTTGTAGCCAGATGGTCTTCTTCCGTCTCCCCGGGAAAGCCGACTATTATATCGGTCGTGATAAGACCCGATGGAACGATCCGTCTGAAATATTTCACCTTATTCTGATAGTACTTGAAGTCATACCCTCTATTCATGGCCTTCAGTATCTCATCCGAGCCTGACTGAAGCGGCAGATGCAGGTGCTTAGAGAGGCCCTCCAGGTCCCGCATGCATTCAAAGAGCTCTATAGACGCATCCTTGGGATGGCTCGTCATGAACTTTATATTCTTCTTCCCGTCAAGCCTATCGATCATCCCAAGAAGCCTGGCAAAATCCATATCGCCGGACAGGTCCCTGCCGTAAGAGTTGACATTCTGCCCCAGCAGCATGATATTGACAAAACCCTCCGCAAGCAGCCC
This sequence comes from uncultured Planctomycetia bacterium, assembly GCA_964556455.1. Classification (GTDB taxonomy): domain Bacteria; phylum Omnitrophota; class Gorgyraeia; order JABMRJ01; family JABMRJ01; genus CAZKWI01. The sequence continues at coordinate 15,232 of CAZKWI010000041.1, forward strand.
TTCTACCTCCTTTATTATATCTTCCGGCTTTCTCGAGCGCTCAGGCCCCCTCACATAAGGCACTATACAATATGAGCAGAAATTATTACATCCCCTCGAGATAGAGACGAACGCGTCCTTTTTGCCATTCCTGTAATCGGTATTTATCTCAGGGAGCTGCGCTGTAAGGTTGCCCGTGATATACTCTTTCTTCTTCCCGGCCTTCTCTATAAGGTCCGATATCTTATCCAGATTCGCGGTCCCGCATACAAAATCAAGATCCGGGAGTCTCTGGAAGAGTTCCTCGCCATGATGCTCCGCAGCACATCCTATAAGGCCGAACATAACAGAAGGCCTCTTCTTCTTAAGCTTTGAGGCAAGCTGCCTCATGTTGCTCACTACCCTGTCGACGGCATGCTTCCTCACCGAACAGGTATTGTATATGACAACATCCGTCTCATCCAGAGAACCGGTTACATTATACCCCTTATCAATAAGGCTGCCCAGGACCCACTCCGAGTCCCTCTCGTTCATTTGACATCCGAA
>CAZKWI010000042.1:0-3954 GCA_964556455.1 uncultured Planctomycetia bacterium
GTCCGAGGTCATTTATACCATATTGGGCGAAGTGAAACTCTGCGTCCTGTCCGGCCCCAGCATAGCCTACGAAGTGGCAAGGTCTATGCCTACCACTGTAGTTGCGGCTTCAGACGACAAGGCCTTTGCGAAAGATATACAGTCAATATTTAACACCGATTCTTTCAGGGTCTATACAAGTGATGATATCGTAGGCGTTGAACTCGGAGGCTCACTGAAAAATATAATAGCCATAGCAAGCGGCATAGCGGACGGCTTAGGCTTCGGCGCAAACTCAAAAGCCGCGATACTGACCCGCGGCATGCAGGAGATAGCAAGGCTTGGCGTTGCCATGGGCGCAAAGAAAGAGACCTTCAGCGGCCTTAGCTGTTTCGGTGATCTGGTAACAACATGTATGAGTAAACATTCAAGAAACAGGTCCTTTGGCGAAGAGATAGGCAAGGGGAAGAAGGTAGGCGATATAATCAGCAATACAGAGATGGCTATAGAAGGTTTTACAACCACAGAATCTGTTTATCAACTATCTAAGAAGCTGAATGTCGATATGCCCATTACGGCAGAGATTTACAATATACTCTATAAGGATAAAGACCCTAAAAAGGCCGTCAAAAGCCTAATGACCCGTGTGCCAAAAGACGAGATTTATTGAACAGAAACTCAGGGGTAGAGTGCACAGTATTTCCCGTTGCAAAAGGTATAATGTCTTGTCTACGGTCCTGGTGGAATTCTAATATGAAGCCGCTGACTTTCCTAAAGAAAATGATAAAACCCTGTTACCGCATTTTTCTTTTGTTTGTCAAGATTTTAGTGACAAAAGTGCGTAAAGAAAGAAAGAGCATATTATTTTTTACCGTTCATAAAACGGCAAGCTCATTTGTAAACATAATTTACAAAAAGCTATGCAATCTTACCTTTACTATTTACTATGCTCCTAGAGGAGGTGATATAATCTGCTCCGAGAGGGAGCCTTTTAAGAATATCGGTTCGATCAGCAGCAAAAATAGATGTTTTGCCCCGCTTAGATATTTCACAGACATCCCGCGCATTGAAGACTATATAATCTTTTTACAATTAAGGGACCCCAGAGATGTCTTAGTGTCTCTATTTTTTTCAAGTGTATACAGCCATCCACGCAGGCCAGGAGCTTTTAATCCTACAGATGAGGAAAGACAAAGATGGAGAAATGAGGGTATTGACAAGTTTGTTTTAGACCGCGCGGATTATTTTTTATCAAGATACAAAATGTATTGCGACAACCTGCTGGGCAAGTCCAATGTGACTTTCATAAAATATGAGGATATGGTAGCAGATCTCCGCAGCTGGCTGGCTACAGTTATTTCTCCTTTTAATATCGCAGATAAAGACAAGGTAGTAGAAGCGTTGTTTAAGAAGTACGGAAGCATATACAGTGTAGAGAGAAGAGAAAACGTACATGAGCATATTAGAAAAGTAACACCAGGCGATTACAAGTGCAAACTTAAAGCGGAGACGATAAGCAGGCTCAATTCGCTGTTCAAAGATGTATTGGCCCAATTGGATTATACTTATTAGCAGTAGAAGGTGTGCTTTTCGATTTTTGGATAGGAGATATGGACGGGCGTAATATGTATGATTTGCGCTGCACTGACCCGGTTTGGATCGAAATGCGATTTATAAGAGATCACATGATCAGGCCGGAGACGTTATTCTTGAGTGCGGAACCCATCATGGTTGCACGGCTATCGTTTTGTCTAAATGGGTAGGAGAAGACGGCAAGATCGTTACGTTTGAACCTTTTTATAAGAATTGCGAAATTGCTAGAAAGAATATGGAACTTAATCACGTTAAAAATGTAACTCTTGTGCAAAAGGCCGTTGGCGCAGTAAATGGGCGTGCAAAAATCGACGGCATATCCAACTCATCGGTAATATTATCCAGCCCGGGTATTGAAGTAGAGACAACCTGCTTAGATGCATACGAAGACCAGAACCCCGATTTTATCAAAATAGATGTCGAAGGGTTCGAGCTACAGGTGCTGCAAGGCGCAAGAAAGGTTTTATCAAAAACCCCAAAGCTCGCCATTGAAATTCATACAGAACAACTTTTTAAATTTGGAGCTTCTGTTGACGATCTTTTTAAACTGATCCCTATAGATAATTACGAATTATGGATCCAGTGGAAAGACACAGAAAACCCCCTGAGGTACAATAAGCAGGAACCCATCAGAGGATGTGTTCATTTATTCGGTATCCCACATAAGACAGCAGGTCAGGCCTAGGTTGTATCTCTCCAATTGCATAAGAAAAGACAACTGGTTTTATAGCGCCGCTCCTGCACATAATTTCCATTTGACTATAAATACTATATATGGTAATCTCTATTTTATTATAACATATATGTGTCGGAGCGTGGCCCAGTTTGGCTAGGGCACCTGAATGGGGTTCAGGGGGTCGGCGGTTCGAATCCGCCCGCTCCGACCATTTTTGCCAGAAAGGTAACTAAATGCATACAGTAAACATAGGGATTATAGGGTTTGGCACCGTAGGTAGCGGTGTGGTTGAGGCGCTTTTGAAGAAAAAGGTCTCTTTAAAGGCCAAGGCAGGCGTCGCATTAAAGCTGGCTATGGTTTGTGACAAAGACCTGGCAACGAAGAGACATGTCTCTGTCAGCAGGAAGTTTTTAACGAAGAATGTCAATGACATACTGGATAACCCGCAGATAGATATAGTGGTCGAGCTCATAGGCGGCATACATCCGGCCAGGGAGATCATAAAGAAAGCCCTTAAGAACGGAAAAGACGTTGTAACCGCGAATAAAGCGCTTCTTTGTGAAGAAGGAAGCGACCTGTTTGACTACGCTGCTAATATGAACAGGTCTATACGCTTCGAGGCGAGCGTAGGCGGGGGTATACCCATTATAAAGGCCCTCAAAGAAAGCCTTGTAGCGAATGACATACATGCTATATACGGGATAGTCAATGGCACGTCAAATTATGTCTTACATAGCATGGAAGTAGACGGTTTTGATTTTAAGAAGGCCTTATCCAATGCGAGGAAGATGGGGGTGGCCGAGAGAAACGCTACACTTGATGTGAATGGCGTGGATTCAGCACACAAGCTGTCGCTTCTTGCGTTACTCGGTTTTGGGAATTACTTCTCTTTAAAGAATATCTGTATCGAAGGTATCACCGATATAGAGCCTTATGATATCGAATATGCCAAGGATATGGGTTATTGTGTAAAGCTGCTGGCAATCGCAAAAATGTCCGGCAACGAGCTGGAGTTAAGAGTACATCCCACTTTGGTTGAAAGAGAGCACCCTCTGGCCAGTGTAAGGGGAGTCAATAATGCCATCTTCATAAAAGGCGATCTGGTGGGAGAGTCTCTGTTCTATGGCAAAGGGGCTGGTAAATATCCGACTTCGAGCGCAGTTGTATCGGATATAATCGATCTTGCAAAATGCATAGCTGAAGGATCGGGATTGTCGTGTGACACGATAAGGACCTCAAACAAAACAAGGAAGATAAAGCCTTTTGAGAAGATAAAATCCCGTTATTATATACGGTTCCATGCGATAGACAGGCCGGGCGTACTGGCATCCATATCCAGGATATTATCGGAATACAAGATAAGCATTGCAAGTGTCAAACAGGTTGAGAGAAAGAGTGAAAAAGTGGTCCCGATAGTCATGCTGACACATGAGGCGCTCGAGAAGTCGCTATCTGCGGCATTAAAGAAAATAGACAGGTTATCCTGCATTAAACCGAAGACCGTTGCTATAAAGATCGAGAGGTTATAATGTGCCTTGACTTGAAGTGGGAAGGGGTAATAAACAGGTATAAAGAGTATCTGCCTGTTACCGATGAGACCACGATAGTGACGCTCAATGAAGGCAATACGCCTTTAATATTTGCCGGAAGTCTGAGCAGGGTTATTGGGAGGATGGAAATGTTGTATTTGGCCATACCCGTTTGTC
>CAZKWI010000042.1:3964-15648 GCA_964556455.1 uncultured Planctomycetia bacterium
GCAAAGGTCTATCTTAAGTACGAAGGCCTTAATCCAACGGGCTCTTTTAAGGATAGAGGCATGACCATGGCCATATCGAAGGCGATCGAAGAAGGCTCAAAGGCCGTGATATGTGCCTCGACCGGGAACACCTCTGCTTCAGCCGCAGCCTTTTCAGCAAAGGCAGGGCTAAAGTGTGTTGTCCTTATACCCAAAGGCGCCATAGCACTGGGAAAACTTGCCCAGGCGCTCATACACGGGGCGCAGGTGATAGCTGTTAAGGGTAATTTCGATGATGCACTGAAGCTTGTGCGTGAGATCTCCGATAAGTATCCTATTACCCTTGTGAATTCACTCAATCCATACAGGATAGAGGGGCAGAAGACCGGTGCTTTCGAGATATGTGACTATTTCGGAGGTAAGGCGCCGGACTATCACGCTATCCCGGTAGGTAACGCAGGAAATATAACCGCTTATTGGAAAGGCTACAAGGAATACAAAGAGAGGGGCATGATACAGAATCTGCCCAAGATGATAGGCTTTCAGGCTGCCGGGGCAGCGCCCATAGTAAAGAAAAAGATCGTGAAGAAGCCCGAAACCATAGCCACCGCTATCAGGATAGGCAACCCTGCCAGCTGGAAGCAGGCGGAAGAGGCGAGGGATGGATCGGGCGGGTTCATTGATATGGTGACCGACAAAGAGATACTCTCTGCGTATAAATTCCTGGCCGAGAAAGAGGGTGTTTTTGTAGAGCCGGCGTCAGCCGCTTCTGTAGCGGGCGTTATCAAGATGTCAGGCGAAGGATATTTTGATGACAAGTCCACTATTGTCTGTGTTTTGACCGGGCATGGCTTAAAGGATCCGGACAGGGCCATAGCTTCCGTGAAGAAGCCCAAGATAATCGAGGCAAATCTCAAAGCAGTTATTAAGGAGATAGGTCTATGAAGTACATAGTATTGATCGGCGATGGGATGGCCGATTATCCGCTGGAAGAGCTCAATGACAGGACGCCGCTGGAAGTAGCGAAGATCCCGAATATAACTTTTATAGCCCAGAATGGCCAGGTGGGCAGGGCCGTCACTGTTCCGCGCGGCATGTCCCCTGCAAGCGATATAGCCAATCTTTCAATATTCGGCTACGACCCGAAGAAGTATTATACGGGCCGCGGACCGCTGGAAGCCGCCAATATAGGCGTAGACCTCGGCAAAGACGACGTTGCCTTCAGGTGCAACCTCGTAACCGTAGCGGACGGCACTATGGCGGATTACAGCGCGGGGCACATTACCACTAAAGAAGCGTCTATTATCATAGATTACTTGAACGAAAAAATGGGCACCAAGTGGGCCAGGTTCTATCACGGCGTAAGTTACAGGCATCTTATGGTATTAAAGACCAATTATCTTACGAAGGGCACAGCAAAAGGCACCGCTTTAACGCCTTCTGATTTTATGGAAACCGACTGCCTGCCTCCGCACAATATAGTCGACATGAAGGTAGTGAAGAACCTTCCGAAAGGCAAGGGGAGGGATATCCTGGTGAAGCTTATGGAAGCCTCCAGGCCCCTCCTGGAGGCCCATGAGCTAAATAAAGTGAGGATCGATCTTAAGGAGAACCCTGCCAACATGATATGGCTTTGGGGGCAGGGGATCAAGCCTAGCATGCCTAATTTTGTCGATAAGTACGGCGTGAACGGTGCCGTTATATCGGCAGTGGACCTTATAAAAGGCATCGGGCGGATCGTGGGTTTCGATGTTATAAACGTACCGGGAGCGACCGGTTACTACGATACGGACTATAAAGCGAAGGCAGAGTACGCTATAAAGGCCCTGGAAGAAAAAGATTTTGTATATCTGCATGTTGAAGCACCCGATGAAGCCGGGCATAATGGGGACATAAGGGCAAAGATAGCGGCTATAGAGAATTTCGATAAGCTCGTGGTGGGGACAATACTGGATGAATTCAAGCATAAAGGCGTGGATTACAGGGTCCTTGTAATGCCTGATCACGCTACCCCTATCACGCTTAAGACGCACACTCGCGATGCAGTGCCGGTAGCCATGTTCGGAACCGGTATAGAACCTGACGAGGTCAGGGTCTATACAGAGAGCGCGGCAAGGGCATCGAAGCTCTCGTTTAAGAATGGGGCTGATATCATGAAGTATTTTATAAAGGACAGGCCTAAATGAACGCCGCCACTGTCTCACTGGCTGTATTTGCCTTCTTCTTTGTCGGATACAGGTTCTACGCGCGCCTCGTTGAGAAACAGTTAGATATAGACCCGAACAGGGCCACGCCGGCTCATACTGAGTATGACGGCGTAGATTTTGTACCGGCGCGCCACTGGGTTGTATTGTTCGGCCATCACTTCTCGAGCATAGCAGGCGCTGCACCGGTAGTAGGGCCGATACTCGCGCTCTCTATCTGGGGATGGGGTCCCGCGATAGCCTGGATATTGCTGGGTGTGGTATTTATAGGCGGTGTTCACGATTACTGCAGCCTCATGATCTCTGTAAAGAATAAGGGGGTCTCAATAGCGGATATCACTGAAGAGACCGTCTCCAGGCATTCCCGCTATGTCTTTTTATGGTTTGTCTGGCTTACACTGATCCTCATAATATCGGTTTTTGTATATATATGCGCCAAGACGCTCGCAGTTAAGCCCGAGATAGTCGCACCTTCATTGGGCCTTATCCCGGTGGCGATAATAGCGGGCCTGTGCATGTATAAATTAAAGATGAACCAGAATATTATTGCCGCGGCAGGGCTTATATGTCTGGTGGGTCTTATTTTTCTGGGGAGGGCGTTCCCGGTCGATATCGGGGGGAACGCTATAACAAGATGGAGTGTGATCCTTCTCATCTACAGCTTTATCGCAAGCGTTACACCTGTCCAGGTGCTGCTGCAGCCGCGGGATTTTATATCGGCGTATCTACTTGTATTAGGACTTCTATTTGGATATCTGGGTATATTCATAACGCGCCCAACCATAGAATTTCCGGTATTTTTGGGCTGGGGTGCGAATGACCTCCTGCCTATGTGGCCGGTGTTGTTTGTTACGATAGCCTGCGGCGCCATAAGCGGGTTCCATTCACTTGTGGCAAGCGGGACCACTTCCAAACAGATGGCGACTGAATCGTGGGGAAAAAGAGTCGGTTACGGCGGCATGGTCGCAGAAGGGCTTGTGGCGGTACTTGCACTTATGGTCGTAGCGTGCACTTTTAAAGAGGCGGGCGGTCTCTCGCATGTCCTTGAAAAAGGCGCGGGCCCCATAGGGGCTTTCGGCGCCGGTTACGGCAGCATAACGAATGGTATTCTTGGTACATTTGGGGGAGTATTCGCGGTTATTATATTGAACGCCTTTATATTGACTACACTCGACACAGCAACAAGGATAGGGAGATACCTGACGCAGGAGCTTTTCAATATCAGGAACCGCTATGCGGCTACAATAATAGTCGTTGCCTTAAGCGGCTGGCTGGGTTTGAGCGGTGAGTGGAATGAGATATGGCCCATATTTGGCGCAGCGAACCAGTTGATAGCCGCGCTGGCACTGATAGTAATTACGAGCTATTTTCTCTCTAAGTCAAAACATATCCGCTATACGCTCATACCGGCGGTGTTTATGCTTCTTACCACTATAGGCGCGCTGGGGTTCAAGATAAAGGAATATTTAAGCGGCGATAAAAGTATCTTGCTTTTTTTCGCGATAGCGCTGCTTATGCTGGCAGTATTCGTTTTTTATGAAGCTTTAAGACATGTGAGGAAGAGATCTTATGCCTAAGACAATCGTTCAGAAATTCGGCGGCTCAAGCGTAGCTGATACAAAGAGGATAAAGAACGTAGCCAAGAGGGTTGTAAACTATAAGAAGAAGGGCTATGGTGTAGTTGTCGTTGTGAGCGCTCTCGGCGATACCACTGATGAGCTGCTGGGGCTTGCCCACAGCATAGTTAAGGTTCCTTCCGAAAGAGAGCTCGATATGCTTATATCTACCGGAGAGCAGGTATCCGTCTCTCTTTTGGCCATGGCTATACATAAGCTTGGGTATGAAGCGGTGTCACTGACCGGAGCGCAGGTCGGCATCATTACCGATTCAAAGCACACTAAAGCGCGCATTATCGATGTAAACACCAAAAGGCTTAGACAGGAGCTTAAGAACGGGCGGGTGACTATCGTTGCCGGATTTCAGGGTACGAGCCTTAACCGCGAGATAACGACTTTGGGAAGAGGCGGGAGCGATATGACCGCTGTTGCCCTGGCCAAGGTCCTGAAAGCTGAAGTCTGTGAGATATACACGGACGTTGACGGCGTATTTACCGCTGACCCGCGTATAGTGAAAGATGCGAGAAAGCTCGATACGATAAGTTATGACGAAATGCTGGAACTCGCATCTCTCGGTGCGCAGGTCATGCAGTCGAGAAGCATCGAGGTCGCCAGTAAGTTCAATATACCAATACACGTAAGATCCAGTTTTAATGCCAGGGAGGGCACCTGGATCATCAAGGAGGTAAAGGCCATGGAAGAAGTCCTGGTTAGGGGCGTAGCTTTAAATAAGAACGAAGCAAAACTGACAATATGCGATGTGCCGGACAAGCCGGGTATCGCGGCCAGGATATTCGAAAGACTGGCCAAGGAAGACATAAATGTAGATATGATCATCCAGAACGTAAGCCGCACTAAAGCGACAGACGTATCTTTTACCGTGGACGGCACTGAACTTCACAAGGCGCTCAGGTGCTCAATGAATATATCCAAAGATATAGGCGCGAGGAATGTTATCCACGATAAGAATATCGCCAAACTTTCGGTAGTGGGCGTAGGAATGAGGAGCCATTCGGGCGTAGCGAGCAAGATGTTCAAGGCCCTCGCGTCGAAGAAGATAAATATAGGCATGATATCTACCAGTGAAATAAAGATATCCTGCGTAATAGCCAAGAAGCATGCTGAAGAAGCGGTAAAGGCCATACATAAGGCATTTAACCTGAAACGGGGTAAATAAGATGGCTAAAGTGGAACTGTACGATACTACCTTAAGGGATGGTGCCCAGAGCGAAGGGATCTCTTTTACAGTTTCAGATAAACTGCGAATAGCTTCCAAGGTAGACGAATTGGGCGTTGCTTACATAGAGGGCGGATGGCCGGGCTCCAACCCGAAGGATATGGAGTTCTTTAAAAAGGCCAGGCGGCTAAAGCTGAAAAACGCCAAGATCGTGGCATTTGGAAGTACAAGAAGGGCCAAGGCCAAAGCCTCGGAAGACGTAAATGTGAAGTCCCTTCTGAAGGCCGATACGGATATAATCACGATCTTCGGAAAGTGCTGGGACTTGCACGTGAAGGATGTGTTGCGGGTCTCTCTTGAGGATAATCTTGCTCTGATAGAGGATACAGTAGCGCATATCAAGTCTCAGGACAAGAAGGTCTTTTTCGACGCGGAACATTTCTTTGACGGATACCTGCGCAACCGGGAGTATGCCGTAAAAGCCCTTAAGGCGGCGGAGTCGGGCGGCGCCGATACATTGGTGCTCTGCGATACCAACGGCGGTATGATCACTTCCAATATCTTCGAGATCATAGAAAGCGTTAAGAAAGAAATAAATGTTCCGCTTGGCATTCATGTCCATAACGACAGCGATATGGCGGTCGCGAACTCTATCGCCGCTGTACAGGCGGGCTGCGCCCATGTGCAGGGCACCATAAACGGCTATGGTGAAAGGTGTGGCAATGCCAATCTTATCTCTATAATCGGCAACCTTAAGACAAAACTGGGAGTCGACTGTATTTCAGATATCAATTTAAGAGAACTTTCCGAAGTTTCGAAATTCGTAAGCGAAGTATGCAACTTAAGGCACATGGATAACCAGCCTTTCGTCGGAAACAGCGCATTTGCGCACAAAGGCGGTGTCCATGTAGATGCGATACTGAAAAATCCCCTTTCTTATGAACATATGGATCCGGCTACAGCGGGAAACCGCCGCAGGATTCTGATATCCGAACTTTCGGGCAAATCGAGCGTTGCCGCTAAAGCCGAAGAGCTCGATCTGGACCTCAAGAAGGATGCGGACCGCGCAAAAACTATACTGAACCTTGTCCAGAATATGGAGCACAAGGGGTATCATTATGAGGTAGCTGAGGCGTCACTCGAGATCCTGATGAAGAGGGCGAAAAGAGAATTTAAGGATTTCTTCGACCTGCAGGATTTCAGGGTGATCATAGAGAAGAAGCCCAGAAGAAAGATCACTTCAGAGGCTACTATTAAGATAAAGGTGAAAGGCTCGCTCGAGCATACCGCATCTTTAGGGGACGGACCGGTAAACGCACTGGACAATGCTCTCAGAAAAGCCCTGAAGGAATTTTACCCGACTTTGAGTGAAATGCACCTGGCGGATTATAAGGTAAGGGTGCTTGATGAGAAAGAGGGGACCGCTGCAAAGGTAAGGGTTTTGATACAGTCGCAGGATAAGAAGGATTCCTGGTGGACGGTCGGCGTTTCCGAAAATATAATCGAAGCCTCCTGGCAGGCACTCGTCGATTCCGTCGAATATAAATTATTGAAAGATAAAAAATCTTGAAAAACAAAACAAGAGTATTTTTGCGGTCCCCGAAAGATCTATGGAAGATATGTTCTCATTCCACCTTTCACGAATACCTTACGAACCAATCCCTTAAATGCTACCAGGATATTTTTGGGCAAAAAAATATGGGCAGCGCTCTTTCAATATGCAGCTATGAATCTGAGGCATTATTTTTTTCTAAATTCCCATTCGAAAGAATTGTCGTAACAGGCATTAATCAGCCGAATGAGACAATAAAGAAACACATAGCCGAAGACAGCCGTCTCAGCTATAAAATAGAAAATGCCGAATGTCTGACTTATGATGACAGATCATTCGATTTGGTCTTTTGCAAAGAAGGACTTCATCATTTAGCAAGGCCGATACTTGGCTTATATGAGATGCTCAGAGTGTGCAAAAGGGCTGTGATTGTCATTGAGCCGCATGATACTTGGGTCGGAAGGATCTTGGAAAAGTTACACCTTTCGACCATATATGAAAGAGGGGAGTACGAACAAAAAGCAAATATTGAAAACCGCGACAACTATGTATTCCGCTTTAACCGTACAACCTTGGAATCGATCTTAAAGAGCTATTATCTCGATTCAGGCTTTTTTTTGGACATGTATCTCGGTTGGCTCACGACCAGGTTTGGATTATACGATCGTTCCCCAAAATTTACCAAGACCTTGACTTTATTAAGTATTGTCGCAAATTTGATTCCGGGCGCCCATGGCAATTACGTAACAGCAATTATTCGCCCCGGCACAAAGATCCCTCCTCCCATTGAAGCCTGTGAATCGGTATAGGAAATATAGTATATGAATGACATTTCAAAAGCTTACGATCCTAAGGCCACTGAAGACAAGTGGTATAAATATTGGGAGGACAAAAAGCTTTTCAAGGCGCTTATCAGCAAGGAAAAAAAACCATACACTATAGTGATACCGCCGCCAAATATTACAGGCATACTTCATATGGGCCACGCCTTGAACAATACTATTCAGGACATACTGATCCGCTATAAGAGAATGCAGGGTTTCGAGGCTCTGTGGCTGCCTGGCACTGACCACGCCGGCATTGCTACGCAGAACGTTGTAGAGAAAAAACTTGCCAAAGATAACCTGAAGCGCCAGGATCTTGGAAGAGAGGAGTTTCTGAAAAGGGTCTGGAAGTGGCGCGAGGAGTACGGCAGCACTATAATAAAGCAGCTAAAAAAACTGGGTTCTTCCTGCGACTGGTCGAGGACGCGTTTTACAATGGACCAAGGGCTCTCAAACGCCGTGGTGGAAGTATTCATAGCGTTGTATAACAAAGGCTTGATATATAAGGGCGACTATATAGTGAACTGGTGTCCGAGGTGCCATACGGCCCTTTCAGATGAAGAAGCGCAGCATCGTGATGTTGACGGCATGCTGTACCATATCCGATACCCCATAAAAGACACTAAGGACCACGTAGTAGTAGCGACAACGCGCCCCGAAACCATGCTGGGTGACGTAGCTGTAGCATTCAGCCCGAGCGACAAAAGATATAAACACCTTAAGGGCAAGAAATTGGTCCTGCCCGTACTGGACAGGGAGCTCAATGCTATTTTTGACAGGCTCGTAGACCCAAAGTTCGGTACAGGCGCCCTGAAAGTCACCCCCGCGCACGACCCTGTGGACTTCCAGCTCGGCATTGCGCATAACCTGAAGTCGATAAACGTTATGAACGAAGACGCCACGATGAATAGCCTGGCGTCTGCGGATTATGAGGGCATGGACAGATTTGAGTGCCGGGAAGCGCTTCTGGAGGCGCTTAAGGAAAGAGGGCTTCTGGTGAAGGCAGAGCCCCACAGACATGCAGTCGGCCACTGTTACAGGTGCCATACGATGGTAGAGCCCAGACTTTCAAAACAGTGGTTTGTGAAGATGAAGCCCCTGGCAGAGAAGGCAATAGAGGCGGTAAAAAAGAAAAAGATCAGGTTTCATCCGGCAAGATGGACGAAGGTATACCTCAACTGGATGGAAAACATAAGGGACTGGTGTATATCCAGACAGATATGGTGGGGGCATCGCATACCTGTTTATTATTGCAAAGAGTGCAGCAAGGACGAAAAGCAGGGCATGATCGTCTCAAAAGCAAAACCCGATAAATGCCCGAGTTGCGGTTCAAGCCAAATAGAGCAGGATCCGGATGTATTAGATACATGGTTCTCTTCCTGGCTATGGCCTTTTTCAACGCTGGGCTGGCCGGACAAAAAAGGGGACCTTAAATATTTTTATCCCACAGATACTCTTGTTACCGCTCAGGAGATAATATTCTTCTGGGTAGCGAGGATGATAATGGCGGGGTTTGAATTCATGGGCAAAGCCCCGTTCAAAGATATATATATTCACGGCACGGTCCGTGATGCCACGGGGACAAAGATGTCCAAATCCCTGGGTAATATAATAGACCCTTTGGAGATAATAGAACAGTACGGAGCGGACGCTCTGCGTTTCAGCATAATATCTATAACAGCTGTGGGGCAGGATGTTTTCTTGTCAAAAGAGCGGTTTGAGATGGGACGAAATTTTGCCAATAAGATATGGAATGCTTCAAGGCTGGTCCTCATGAATCTCGATAAAGACAAGATAAAGCCGAAATGGAATTGAAGGAGAGATGGATTCTCTCCCGCTTTTATCAGACGCTTGAATCAGTCGGCAGACACTTAGATAATTACAAAATAAACGAAGCCGCCAAGCTTATATACGAATTTTTCTGGCATGAATTCTGCGATTGGTATTTGGAGCTTGCAAAGTCCACATTTTTAAATGATAATACACAGGTAGTGCTCTATAAAGTGCTTGAAAAATCTCTAAGAATGCTTCATCCCTTCATGCCGCATATAACGGAAGAAATATGGCAAGCCATACCGCACGAAGGAGATTCTATAATGATAAGCTCATGGCCCCACGTGCAGAAACAGATAATAGATAAGAGATCGGATGCTGACATGGCGCTTATAATCGAAGCAATAACCTCCATAAGAAACATTCGCGCTACCTGGCAGATAGAGCCCAAAAGATTTATAAATGTTTATATAAAAGCAAAGAGTAGCAGGATGAGAAACGGCCTGGAAAAAAATCAGGAATACATAAAACGCCTTGCCAGAACAGAAGATTTGAGGATAGCAAGAACGCTTGCCAAGCCAAAAAACTCAGCTGTAGGAATCTGCAATGATGCAGAAATTTTCATCCCTCTTCAAGGCGTGATAGACTACGACAGGGAAAAATCCAGGTTAACCAAAAAATTAGAGGAGTCAAAACACAGGTTAAAGAGCCTTTCTGTGAAGCTCGGAAACAAGAAATTCCTCCAGGGCGCCCCTAAAGAAGTAATTGAGAAGTTCAAATTTACCCGAACAGAACTTAGCGATCAAATAAAGAAGCTTAGAGCCAATCTTGAATCGATAGAGTGATAGTCGAACGTAACACAAACCATGGAGGTGGAAATATGGAAAAGCTGTTGAAGGTATTAGTTCTAGCAGGTATTTTATTGGCGGCATATTCTTTTATCGGAAGGTTTTTAGGCGATGGACAGCAGATCGGCTTTGGTATGGTCACCATAATGGCAAGATCAGGTTTAATTATGGCTAATGCCATGATGCTTATAGCTGTATCCATAAAGCTGTTTTTTCTAAGTGAATAAAGACGGCGCTGAACGTTTCTATATAATAATTAGTTTATAAGATGCGGTTACAAGTAGCCTTATCGCGGGCTGGTTGCGCCAGTCGCAGGAAAGTAGTTTTTTTTATTAAAGAGGGGAGCGTAACAGTAAACGGGAGGATCGTGACCGAACCCGGTTATAATGTCGATCCCCTTAAAGATAAGATAATTTTTAAGGGCAAGGCGGTCAAAGCGCAAAGAAAGGTTTACTTTCTTCTGAATAAACCAAAGGGTGTTATAACTACTGTCACGGACACCCATAACAGGAAAACAGTTCTGGATCTTGTGCCAAAGACCGGCCACAGACTATACCCGGTGGGGAGGCTTGACAAAGATACGTCGGGCCTCCTTTTATTAACAAATGACGGCGACATGGCATACCATTTTACGCATCCTAAGTTTCAGATCAAAAGGGTATACGAAGCCGTGGTAAAAGGCAGTCTTCAGGAGAATAAGATAAAAATATTGGAGAAGGGGATACTTTTAGACTCAATACGCACCGCCCCTTGCAAAATTCAGGTATTGAGGGCGTCAATAGCAAAAACGCGTCTAAAGATAACAATCCAAGAAGGAAGAAAGCGTCAGATAAGGAATATGTTTGAAAGCATAGGTTATCCCGTAATAAAGCTTAAGCGCATAAAGTTTGGCGAGTTGAAATTGGGCGGGCTAAAACCGGGAGACTATAGAAAGCTGACGGATCGCGAAGCGCTTTATCTGCAAAAAACAACATTTAATGATCTATAACGGCTTACGCATCTTGATAACAGCTTGTCTTATGTTAGTGTCTTCACTGTTCGCTGTCAGGTAATGACAGCGTCCGGACAGGCGCCTGTGTGCAATGTATGGCAAGAGCGGTATTTTCGCGGCCTTGTATATCTTTGACAGTAGCTTAAAATGTCTTGATTTGCTCAGGTAGAAGACATTGTGAGCAAACATGCCGTTATCATCTATTGCTGGCTTTGCGATTGGGTGCTCGGCTATAAAGATAAAATCTTCTATTTTCAACCCAGCATCTCCAAGTCGGCTTTCAAAAGAGGCCTTGTCATATCTGCGTTGATAAAATGTCAATCCCGCCTCATTCTTTACTGATTTCCAGTAAAACGGCGGTTTTTTCACCCATTCTTCAATATAGCTTGTGTAGGCGGGGACGGTGAGCACAAAAATACCACCGGGCCTTAAAACCCTTTCTATTTCTCTGACGATTTCTTTGTCGCCTGAGCCGGCTACATGTTCAATTGCTGAAACAGAGAAGATGCGGTCAAATGTATTGGGTGGATAAGGCATTTTTGCTGCGTCGAATATTTCGATCCGCGGCGTAATTTTGTAGACTTCAGAATATATTTCGAAATCCCCTTTAAAATAATCATCAATGTCGGATATGGTTATATTTTTAAAGCCTTTCATAGCTAAATATTGTGATACTCCCCAATTTTTAGACCAGTAGTTAAGGTGTAAAATGGTGTATAA
>CAZKWI010000043.1:0-15628 GCA_964556455.1 uncultured Planctomycetia bacterium
GCTGGTGGGGTTGAATACCGAAGACCTTGATCTTATAGGCGGGGTGGCGAAGGTCATGGGCAAGGGCAAGAGAGAGCGTATGTGTCCTATAGGGGACAAGGCTGCCAGGGCCGTGAGGGAGTATCTGCAAAAGAGACCGCAAAAGAACAAGGCCCTTTTTTTGAATTCGTCCGGCACGCGCCTCCGCGACAGGAGCGTAAGGCGCATAATAGACAAGCATATAAAAAGGATAAGCCTGAAAGAGAAGATATCCCCTCACACGCTGAGGCATTCATTCGCAACCCATCTTCTGGACAGGGGGGCAGACCTGAGGAGTGTTCAAGAGCTCCTGGGTCACAGGAACCTTTCGACCACACAGATATATACACACATTACCCCGGAGAGATTAAAGGCCGTATATGACAAGACACACCCGAGGGCGTAACTCATGACGGTAGTATACAACATAGCTTTTGTATTGTTCGCGATAGCGTACCTGCCGTACCTTCTTCTTACCGGAAGATACCACAGGGACATATGGCAGAGGTTTGGATTTTATCCGGACAGTGTTATGGAAACATTAGAGAAGAGCGATACTATCTGGGTGCACGCGGTCAGCGTGGGAGAACTCAAAGCCTCGCACAGGCTCTGTGAGTCGCTTATACAGAGATACCCCGGCAGGAGGCTTGTTATATCCACGATAACAAAGACGGGCAACGATATAGCCAGAAAGCTATTCAACGGCAGGGCTACCATCCTGTACCTGCCGGTCGATATAAGTTTTATATTGAACAGTGTTTTTGACCGCGTTAAGCCGGGATATTTTATAATAGTCGAGACAGAGCTGTGGCCTAACCTCATAACGGTCCTGAACAAAAAAAGCGTGCCGATAGTGATAGTCAACGGCAGGATATCACCGCGTTCCTACAGGCGTTATCTTAAGATCAGGATGCTCCTTGAGCCGCTACTTGCGAAGATAACGCTCTTCTGCATGCAGAATGACGAGTATAAAAAGAGAATAATCGATATGGGTGCCCCGCCCGGGAAAGTGAAAGTGACCGGCAACATGAAGTTTGATACGGCTGGCGAGACGGCCGCAGCTAATAGACCCGACCCGGAGGCCATAAAGAACCAACTCAACCTTAGCTCTGGTGAGACGCTCTTTGTAGCGGGGTCCACGCACAGACCGGAAGAGGAGATGATACTGAAGACCTATAGCGATCTGGTGGATCCATATCCCGGATTGAGGCTTCTGATCGCGCCCAGGCATATTGAGCGGGTACCTGAAATAGAGAGATCCATACGCAAATTCAACTTTACGCCTCTCAGGGTTTCCGGGATATCCGGTCCTGTTCCGCGTTCCACGGGTTCAAGGCCTCCGGTCTTTGTCCTGGATGTAATGGGCCGGCTTGGGGAATTTTTCTCCGCAGCGACCCTTGTTTTTATGGGCGGCAGCCTTATGCCGAAAGGCGGCCAGAATATACTTGAAGCAGCATTCTTCTCAAAACCGATCATATTCGGCCCGCATATGTTCAACTTTAAGGACATAGCAGAGTCGTTCCTGAATAAAGATGCCGCCTGCATGGTGAACGACCAGAACGAATTCCTCGAGGCGGCCAACTCCATACTGAAGGACCCGCCGCGGCAGGAACAGCTTGGGCGTCACGCCAAGGAGCTTATAGAGGCCAACATGGGCGCGTCAGGCAGGAACATATCCGAGATAGCCGGAGTATTGGGATGAGAGAATATATATATTCGCTTATGATAGACAAAGAGAACGGATTTATCGCCGGTATAATAAAAGGCCTTTTATGGGCGGTTTCCGTTGTTTACGGTCTTTTTATACGGATCATATGCTATGTCAGGACCAAGCGAGCAAAAGGGATCTCGTGCAAGGTGATAAGCGTGGGCAACATGACCCTTGGCGGCACAGGAAAGACACCGACTGCCTGTATGCTGGCAAAGCTTCTTAAAGCCAGCGGTAAGAGCCCCTGCATACTCATACGCGGGTACGGCGATGACGAATGGAAGATGCTCAAGAGTTCGCTAGGTGATATACCTGTTATTGTGGGACCCGACAGGGTCGAGACAGGCAGGAAGGCCTGTTCCGAGTACGGGGCCGACACCGTAATACTGGATGATGGTTTCCAGCACTGGGGCCTGAAGAGAGATCTGAATATAGTGCTTCTCGATTCGACAAACCCTTTCGGCAACAGGTCACTTTTTCCGAGGGGGGTCCTGAGAGAGGCCGGGGATGTTTTAAAGAGGGCCGATATCATAGTCCTTACAAAGGTGGATATGGGAAGAAGCAATCTCGAGGCCCTTAAGAGAGAACTGAGAGAGCGCACGTGCGATATGCCGCTTTTGGAATCGGTCCACGCGCCCTCGGGGCTGTACGTGCTGAAGACGAAGGAGCGGACCGATATTTCGTGTCTCGACGGGCTTGATATATGCGCCCTCTCGAGCGTAGCGAACGCCGGATATTTTGAATACACACTGAAGGGGCTGGGCGCCAATATAAAAAGAAGTTTCCGTTACCCCGACCATTATAAGTATAAAGAAGCTGACATAGATCGTGTTTTAAATGAATCAAGAACCCTGAAAGTGAATACAATAGTGACTACGGAAAAAGACGCCGTAAAATTGAACGCGATAACGAACGACAAAAGCGCAGTGCGAATACTCGTGCTGCAGATCGAGGCGAAGATAACCGATGGGGAAGAAGTCCTTCATAGGAGATTACACTCTTTATATAGGGGCTAGGACGGCGAGCTGGCTTTTATCTCTCGTGCCGTTAGGCGTTACCCTGTGGATAGGCAGGGCGATAGGCTTCTTCATGTATCATTTTCATCCCAAGCGGAAGAAGATCGCGTACGCCAATCTAAAGGCCGCCTTCTCCGGAGAAAAAGGTCCATCGGAGCTGAAGTCCATACTCAAGAGGACCTACAGGAATTACGGCCAAAATATCGTAGAGATCTTGAGGATCCCCGCGATAGACAGGGGATACCTGAAGAAATTCGTTAACGTCGTGGGTATGGGGACGCTGGAAAAGGCCGTAAGGCAGAAAAAGGGCATCATCTTCCTTACGAGCCATTTCGGCAACTGGGAGCTTCCGAGTTTAAAGAGCGCGCAGGAAGGTTACCCTATCTATGTAATGGCAACACGCCAGGGCGCGGACAGGTTGAATGACATGCTGAACCGGTACAGAGAGAAGCTGGGATGCAGGGTGATACCAAGAGGCATGGCCCTCAGGGAGATAGTAAAGGCATTGCGGCAGCGAAGGATCGTCGGGATGATAGCCGATCAGGATGCAGGAAAGTCGGGTTTCTTCATAGATCTCTTGGGCAGGCCCGCTTCTCACGCGGCCGGCCCGGCAAGGTTCGCCAGGGATACAGGCTCACTGATACTGCCTATTTTCATAGTAAGGAACGGCAGTTCCAGGCACATGCTTTATCTTGAAAGGCCTTTCAGCGTTCCGAAGACCGGTAACCGCGATCTGGATATTAAGGCTGCCCTGGAAAAACATGCCAGTGTGCTCGAGTCATATATCACGCGGTACCCTGACCAGTGGATGTGGAGCTACACCAGATGGAAATCCACTCCCGTAAGGAAAGTACTGATACTCAATGACGGGAGGGCCGGACATCTGAACCAGTCGCTGGCGGCTTTTGATATTATCAAGAGGGCCAGGATCAATTCCGGGTTCAAGGAAGAAGATACGGTGCGCGAGATAGTCGACGTGGAATTCAAGAACCGGGCCGGGAAGCTGATGCTCGGGGCCTGCTCGGCGTTTTCGTCATACTCCTGCCAGGGGTGTATGCTCTGCCTTAAGGCAGCACTTAAGAAAGAGTCTTACGAGAAGCTCATGTCTCTTTACGCGGACATCGTAATATCCTGCGGGTCTTCTCTGACGGCGGTAAATATACTTTTATCCAGAGAGAATAACGCGAAGAATGTCGTGGTCATGAAGCCCGGCCCCGGCGTAATAGATAAGTTTGACGTGGCTATAATACCGGCGCACGACAAGCCTAAGTCCAGAGAGAATGTCGTTATCACCGAAGGGGCCCCGAATCTCATAGGCAATACGACCATGGAGACCGGTGCGAAAAATATCGGCGATATTACAGACCTCTCCGAAGGAGGCGCAAAGAAGAGGCTGGGACTTCTTATAGGCGGCGACAGCTCAAAGTACAGCCTCAACAAGGCCCTGGCGCTAGAGCTTATAAAGGGGCTTGAGGGGCTTATCGAGAGCTCTGATATGGAGCTCCTTGTCACTACGTCAAGGCGGACGTCGAAAGAAGTGGAGGACCTATTGAAGGAACGCCTGGGCGGAAATCCAAGGTGCAGGCTTCTTGTAATAGCCAACGAGAACAACGTCGATAATGCCGTAGGCGGGATACTCCATCACAGCGATATAGTGCTGGTATCATCGGAGAGCATCTCCATGGTCTCTGAAGCGGCGTCATCCGGGAAACAGACGATAGCCTTTGACCTTGACAGGAAGAAGAGCGGAGATCCTAAGCATGCCTATGCCATTAAGAGGCTTGCCACCGAAGAGTATATCGTCCATACGCCCGTAAAAGGCATAGCCGGGGCTGTCGAGTCGCTCTTGCAGGATAAAAAGATCCTTAAGAAGCTGGATAATACGGCTAAAATATATCCAAAACTCTATAAGATCATTTAGGTATTTTTATGAATGTATTACAGATACTCCCGGAACTTAATATAGGCGGGGTGGAGCGCGGAACTGTAGATCTCGCGAGATACCTTATGGCCAACGACCATAAGGCGATAGTCGTATCCGGCGGCGGCAGACTTGTCAGGGAGCTAGATGTCATAGGCGCCAGGCATTATCGTCTGCCCGTAGGCAGAAAGTCGCCCTTTACTATTATCGCGATGACGGGAAAACTCTGCGGGATAATAAGGCGCGAGAACGTGGATATCGTCCATGCGAGGAGCAGGGTCCCTGCATGGATAGCGTTCTTTGCGTGCAAGATCACAGATACGTCGCTTGTCACTACAGCGCACGGGTATTATAAGAATTTCTTTACAAGCCAGGTGATGGGATGGTCAAAATTCGTAGTGGCCGCTTCGCATGTGATCGCCAGGCACATGGTAGATGATTTTAAGGTCCCGCGCCATAAGATAAGGCTTATACCGCGCGGTGTCGACCTGAAGCATTTCCGCTATATAGACCCCTTGAAAAAAAGAAAGACCGGGGATACGGCACAGGGCAATCTCAGGGAAGGGCTCTTCACCATAGGTATTATATCGAGACTGACCCCGATAAAGGGACACATATATCTGATAAAGGCGGTATCCATAGTTTCAAGGATAATACCTAAACTTAAGCTCCTGATAGTGGGCGAGCCGTCTCCCGGCAAGGAGGGATACAAAAAAGAGCTGGAGCTCCTGGTAAGGAGGCTGGGCCTTTCGCAGGTCGTGGAATTTACCGGGTGGAGGGAAAATATACCTGGAATGCTTTCGCGGCTGGATCTTCTCGTGCTGCCCACGATAACGAAGGAGGCGTTCGGCAGGGTTATCGTAGAAGCGCAGGCCTGCGGCGTGCCGGTAATAGCGACCAGGATAGGGGGCATAACCGATCTCGTGGCCGACGGCGCAACAGGGCTCCTTGTGACGCCTGAGGATACAGATTCGCTCAAAAACGCAATATTGAGGATAGCAAAAGACCGCGGCCTGACCCGCAGGCTCGCTATACAGGCAAGGAAGAACGTAGAAGAGAAATTCTCCCTGGATAAGATGGCCGAAAGGACTCTGGGCCTGTACAGGCAGGCGATAGAAACACTCAGCATATTGGTGATAAAAATAAGCGCGATCGGCGATGTTATTTTGTCAGTGCCTTCCATACGCGCCATAAGGGGCAGGTATCCTAACGCGACCATAAAAGTCCTGGTAGGACAGGAATCGAGGCAGGTTTTTAAAGGATGCCCTTACGTGGACGAAGTGATAGTCTGCGACCTTAAGGGGCGCCATAGATCTTTCCCGGGTTTTTGGAGGCTCGGTTCTTTATTGAGAGGCTCGCATTTTAATATGGTGATAGACCTGCAGAACAGCCGAAAGAGCCATCTTCTGGCTTTCCTGAGCATGACACCTCTCAGGTTCGGCTACAGGAACGGCAAGCTATCTTTTCTTCTGAACAAGACCGTCGACGGTCCTAAAGACCGAATAGATCCCGTAAGCCACCAGTTCAGGACCCTGAAGCTGGCGGGCATTAAGCCGTTCGACAAACACCTGGAGCTGTGGCCGCAGGAAGAAGAGGAGGAATGGGCGGAGAACTTCATAAAAGCGAACTGGATAGACCTGTCAAGACAGAAACCGGTCGGCATAAGCCCTATGGCGAGCAGCCGGTGGCTGAGCAAGAACTGGCCTCTCCAGAACGTGGCGCTCCTGTGCGATGAGCTCGCACGCAGGTTCAATGCAAGGGTGATAGTTACGGGCACTGATGAGAATGCTGAAGCCCTGCGGTCAATAAGCTCTATGACGAAGAGCAAGCCCATAATAGCCGCCGGCAAGACGGATATACTGCAGCTGGCCGCGCTGATAAAGAGGTGCTCTGTTTTTATAACCACTGACAGCGCTTCCATGCATATCGCATCCTGCGTGAATACACCTTTTGTGGCACTCTTCGGACCGACAGACCCGTCCAGACACGCACCGGATTCGGCAAAATGCTCCCTATTAAGGGGAAGGACAAAGTGCGGCCCGTGCTACAAGACAGGCTGCGCGAAGGATTACAAATGCATGAAGAAGATAACGGCTGAAGAGGTCTTGAAGGCCGTCGAGAGGCATATGACCCATGAACATATTGCTGCTTAGCACCCACCTTAATATAGGCGGTGTGGCGTCTTATATAGTGAATATAGCGCTGGGCCTGAAGAGAAGGGGCCATGAAGTGACAGTATCTTCGAGCGGCGGCGACATGGTCGGCGAGCTGACGAAGAACGGCATAAGCCACGTCATCCTTGATATAAGAACGAAATCGGAAGCCAGCCCGAAACTTCTGGCCTCTATGCCCCGGCTGTTGCGTCTTATAAGAGAGAAGGATATAGATATAATACACGCTCACACGCGCGTAACACAGGTGATGGCATATTTAGCTTCAAAGATATCGAAGGTCCCGTACATAACCACCTGCCACGGTTTCTTCAGGCCGCATTTCACAAGAAGGGTTTTTAAATTCTGGGGCGCCAAGACAATAGCTATCAGTAATGCGGTAAGGCAGCATCTTATAAAAGACTTCAAGGTGCCCGTTAAGGACGTATCCCTTATATATAACGGCATAGATATCGACAGGTTCAGCTCTGTCCCGAGCGGGGCGAAGAGGGCTTCTCTAAGAAAGAAATTCGGCTTGAAAGACGGCCATGTAATAGGTGCCGTCGGCAGGTTATCTCCGGTAAAAGGATATAGTTTCCTTATAGGGGCGTTCAGGGTCCTTCTGGAGAGATATAGCGGCCTTCAGCTTCTTATTGTCGGGGACGGGCCTGAAGAAGGCAACCTGAAGGATCTCTGTGTCAGGTTCGGGATAAACGATAAAGTGAGATTCGTCAAGGCAGACAAAAACATCCCGGAAATACTCTCTCTTGTAGATATATTCGTTTCAAGCGCGGTGCAGGAAGGGTTGGGGCTTTCACTTGTAGAAGCGCTTGCCGCGCGCCGGCCTGTAGTCGCCTCGAACGTAGGCGGTGTAACGAGCGTGGTAAGGGATGATATAACAGGGCTCCTGGTAAAGCCCCGCGACAGCCTGGCCCTGGCGGAAGGGATATCAAGGCTTCTTGAGGACTCCAGCCTCAGAGAACGATTAGGTGCAGAGGGACGTCTATGGGCCGAGAAGGCCTTCAACCTGGAAGTAATGGTTGAGAAGATCGAAAAACTGATGGCTGAGACATCCCGCCGTTCGCAACTCCCCCGCAATATACTGATAGTCAATGTCAATTGGCTGGGCGACGTTCTCTTCACAACGCCATTCATAAAAGCGCTCAGACAGCGATATCCCGAGAGCCATATAGCCTGCATGCTTATGCCGCGCTGTAAGGATATAGTCGATGATAATATCCGGCTCAATGAGGTAATAATATATGATGAGGATAACGCGCACAGGAGCCTGATAGGTAAGCTTAAGCTTATCCGTCAATTGAGGAAAAAAAGGTTCGACACCGCCTACATCCTTCACAGGTCGTTCACACGGGCGGCGATAGCAGCCTTGAGCGGGATACCAAAGAGGATCGGTTACAATACCAAGAAAAGAGGGCTCCTTCTTACCGGCATAGTCGACGACCTTGGTCCGGGCGCGCACAAGGTGGAATATTTTCTGAACATATTGACAGGGCGTGGCGCGGGCGACTGCGATAAAGACTATGAGTTTTTTGTTAACAAGAGCCATGCCGGCAGGATCGAGACCCTTCTTAGACAAATGGGCATTGAGAAGAAAGACACTCTGGTCGCGATCAACCCTGGCGGCAACTGGATTCCCAAGAGATGGCCTAAAGAACGTTATGCCGAACTTTCCGACAGGCTTTTTAAAGAGCTTGGCGCCAAGACGGTTATAACGGGCACGGAAAAGGAGAGCGCCCTTGCGCGCGATATAGCGGAACTTTCGCAATACGGAAAGCCTGTTGACCTCTGCGGCAAGACCACTATAAAAGAGCTTGCCGCGCTCCTTGAAAGGTCCGACCTCGTAGTATCGTCGGATTCCGGCCCCATGCACTTAGCCCTGGCAGTGAAGACAAAGGTGATCACGCTCTTCGGGCCCACATCCGATGCGCTGACCGGCCCATACGGCAGCGGGGATTATACGGTCATAAAAAAAGATATAGAATGCCAGGTGCCGTGTTACAACTTCGGCTGTAAGGACCATACGTGCATGAAAAAGATCACGGTAAATGAAGTCTTTGAAAAGGTGCGGGAACTATTATGAACGAAAAATTAGACAGGAATAACATAAGGCGGATACTCTTCATCACGCTCAGCAATATTGGCGACATTGTCCTGACGACACCTGTGCTCGCCGTGCTGAACAGGGAATTTCCGGGGGCAGACCTTGATGTAATGGCGGGGCCGGCCGGAGCGGATATATTCACCGGACACCCGGCGGTCTCAAAGGTCATAAAGTATGATAAACGGGCATCTCTTAAAGGGAAAATACGCCTTGCGCTGGAATTGAGGTCCCACGGGTACGATATGATAGTGGATCTCAGAAATACCGCGTTCGGCCTTCTGGCAAGCCCGAAATACAGGACGTCTCTTCTGCAGGTCCCGTTTAAAGACCGCCTGCACAAGAAAGATTTCCATCTTTCAAAGCTGGGCTCTTTCGGGATAAACTTAAAAGAAGCGCCTTTCTTCCTGCATATCAGCGCAGAAGACCGGGGTCGCGTGGATTCGCTGCTTGATCCTGTCCCGAATAAGGACAATATCATTACCGTAAGTCCGACATCAAAGAGCCTTATAAAGAGATGGAAAAAAGAGGCCTTTTCCGATGTATGCAACAGGCTTATCAATGAATTGAATGCACAGGTGATCATGGTAGGCGACGGGAACGACAGGCGGCTTATAGACGATATAGCAGCCGGCATGGACGCAAAGCCGTTCAATTTTGCCGGGATGACGAACATACGCGAGCTAGCCTGGCTTATTAAAAGCTCAAGGCTTCTCATAACCAATGACAGCGCCCCGATGCACATAGCGGCCGCAGTGGGCACGAAAGTCCTGGCTATATTTGGCCCGACAGACCCTGAAAAATACAGACCGCTCGGGAGTGAGGACAGGGTTATACGCGTGGACCTGGAATGCTCCCCCTGTGAAACCGCTCAGTGCAGACTGCACCATGAATGCATGGAGACGATATCAGCTGACGAGGTATTTACTGCGGCAAGGGAAATGCTCCCCCGGCGAACCGCAGCGGTGAACGGATAGGACATGAAGAAGAGAATACTTATTACCAGAACTGACAGGCTGGGAGATGTTATACTCTCAACACCGGCCTTTAAGGCGGCGCGGGAGAATTTCCCGGACTCCCATATCGCGGTCATGGTCACTCCTTACACGAGAGAGTGCGTAGAGGGGAACCCTTATATAAACGAGGTTATAATATATGATAAGCGCGGGTCACAGAAAAGCCTTAAGGGCTCGCTCAAGTTCGCCATGGAGTTGCGAAAGAAACGATTCAACCTCGCTCTTATACTGCATCCTACCAACAGGGTCAATCTCATGGCATTTCTGGCCGGCATACCCGAGAGGGTAGGATTTAACAGGAAGATGGGATTGCTCCTGACGAAGAAGCTGCCGCATACCAAGCAGGCCGGCGAAAAGCACGAAGTGGATTATACGCTCGACGTGGTCAAGGCAGCGGGAATGACGCCCAGGTCCAGAAAACTCTATATCCCGGTAAAGAGGAACGTGCAGGAAAAGGTCAGGGGCATGCTCTCAGATATGGACCTTACCGACAGTGACAGTATCATAGCGATACACCCTTCCTCCAGCTGCCCTTCTAAGAAATGGCAGCCGCAGAAATTTGCAAGGCTTGCAGACAGGCTGATAGAAGAAGATGGCGCGAGGATCGTCTTTATAGGCGGCCCCGACGGGAGTGCGGATGCAGACGAGGTCATGAAGAATATGAAGAATGCCGCACTTGATCTCTCCGGAAAGACCACCGTGGCGGAACTGGCGTCATTGCTTAAAAAATGCGCGCTTTTTGTATCCAATGATTCGGGGCCGGTCCATGTATCTTCGGCGGTCGGGACGCCCGTTATAAGCATATTCGGCAGGAAAGACCCGGGATTGGGCCCCCAGCGCTGGGGCCCCGTGGGAAAGGATGATATAATATTCCATAAGGAAACCGAATGTACCAGGTGCCTCGCCCACAACTGCAGCAGGGAATTTCTGTGCCTCAGCGCGGTAAGCGAGGATGAAGTCTTGAGCGAAGCTCAAACGATATTAAAGCGGAGGTCGTTATGATGAATGTGATGCTATGCAGCCAGAAGAAGATCAGGTCGGACTCTGTCAGTGACAGCGATATCAAGAATGCCTTAAAGAAGGATGACTCGCTTGTCTGGGTGGAGCTTGAAGATCCCACCAAGGAGGAGCTTGCCCTGATAAAGGATGTTTTTAACCTGCACCCTCTTACCGTAGAGGATTGCGTCAACACGAACGCGCGCCCTAAGATAGACCAGTTCCCGGACTACATGTTCCTCATACTTCACGCGGCCGGATACAACGTCTCAACGCTGAAAGTGAAGACCCTGGAGCTTAATATCTGTCTGGGCAGGAATTTTCTATTGACCATACACATGGACCCTATACCTTCCCTGAAGACAGCCTGGGAGCGCGCGCAGAAGAATATCAACCTCATGTGCAACGGTTCCGACAGGCTCCTTTACCAGGTGGTCGATTCGCTTGTCGACAACTACTTCCCGGTGACAGACATGCTGGATACTCGCATCGACAGGATAGAGAACGAGGTCTTCAGCGAGCCATCGGAGGAGACCCTTAAGCATATATTCTCCGTAAAGAACGATATACTTTTCTTAAGAAGGTTCATAGCACCTCAGAGAGAAACAATAAACCTTTTGGCAAAAGGCGACCATTCGTTCATTAATCAGTCAACGGGAATATATTTCCGCGACATAAGCGATAACTTGATGTTCATCCTGGATACCATAGATACCTACAGGGATACGCTCGCGGGCGCGCTGGATGCGTACCTCTCGAACATAAGTCAGAAGACCAACGAGATCATGAAGACCCTGACTATCATAGCGACCATCGTCATGCCCCTTACTCTCATAACGGGCGTGTACGGCATGAATTTCAGGTATATGCCGGAGATAACATGGAAATACGGATATTACGGGGTCTGCGGCCTTATGGCCCTGGTTGCCGTCGGTATGCTGGTCTATTTCAAGAAGAACAAATGGTTCTGAATTAAAGGATGATAATAGCTGCCGCTTTAATATTTCTGCTCTTATGCTCGGCCTTCTTTTCAGGGTCCGAGACCGCGCTCTTCAGCCTCAGTAAGATCAGGGTCAAGAGGCTGCAGCTTGGGAACGCGAAGAATTCTAAACTCCTTGCCCAACTCCTCAATAGGCCCCGCAGGCTGATAATATCCATACTGATAGGCAATATGCTGGTGAATATCCTCGCCTCGGCCACGGCCTCTTCTTTAAGCATGAAGATCTTCGGAGAAAAAGGCCTGGGCATATCCATACTGGCCATGACGTTCTTCATACTCACCTTCGGAGAAATAACCCCCAAGGTCATTGCTATACGCAACCCTGAAAGGATCTCGCTCGCCGTTACGCCTTATGTACACTTTTTTTCCAGGATAGTCTCCCCGTTAAGAGAGATCCTGCGCTTTACGGTGGAGAGGATCACTTTTCTTTTCGCCGGGAAGATAAAGAAGCAGAAGTCCCTGCTTACCTATGATGAGCTCCGGAAGGCCGTGGAGTTAGGGAGGAGAGAAGGGGAGCTCGACCTTAAGGAAGAAGAGATGATAAAGGGCGTATTCAAATTCGGCCACAAACGGGCCAAAGACGTGATCATCCCCCCGAGAAGGATAGTCGCCTGCGATATCCGCACTCCGCTGAAGACGATAAGGTCCATAATCGAGAAGAAAGAGCTCTCACGCCTGCCTGTTTTTGAGGAGAGGCTGGATAATATAGCAGGCATACTTTATGCGAAGGACCTTATAATAGCCGGGCAAAAAGGGCCTTTTTCACTGAGAGAGATACTGAGGAAGCCGTTCTATGTGGATGAGACCATAAGCCTGGACGAGCTTTTAAAGAAGTTCAGGACACACAGGATACACATGGCTCTCGTGAAGAACGCCAAGGGGCGCCTTATAGGGTTGGTTACGCTGCAGGACCTGCTCGAGGAGATAATCGGGCAGATAAAGGACGTGAAAGAACCGGTATCATGAACATATTCATCGGAATATTCATAATTATCCTCTGCATTATATCCGAGGCCTTTTTCGCCGGCTCAGAGATAGGTGTTATTTCCTGTAACCGCATAAGGATGAGCAATCTCGCTGACAAGAAGGACAAGAGGGCAAAGTATATCAGCTTCTTTCTGGAGAACCCGGAGAATTTCCTGAGCACCACTCTAGTGGGCGTTAACCTGTCGGTAATTATAGGCTCTTCGGTCGCGACGGCTATAATCTCGGAATACGTAAATGCACCCGGGCAGGAAGCGTTTATTGCTACGCTTGTAATGCTGCCGCTTGTACTTATATTCGGCGAAATAATACCCAAGATAGCCTACCAGCAGCATCCTGATAGGCTGGCGCTTCTCTCGGCGCCAGTCCTTAAAGCAGCATCTTTTGTGCTTTTTCCGCTCAGCCTTCTTTCTACCGGGATATCGCAGTGTATTTCAAAAATATTCATCAAAGGCGGCCTCAAGACGAATCCTTATGTTTCCAGGGAGGAGATACGCCTGCTTATGCTGGAGGGCGCGAAAGACGGGATACTGGATAAATCAGAGATAGATATGGCGGGCGAGGTCTTCGATTTTGGGAGGACGAAAGTGCAGTCGGTCATGGTTCCCCTGAAGAAAGTGGTATCGGCTTCAGAATTCACCAGCACGAAAGAGATACTGGAGCTTATATCGACCAGCGGATATTCGCGGATACCTATCTACAGCCAAAAGGAGAGCAATGTAATAGGGACCATCGAGATGAGCGACCTTGTCAGCGAGGACATAGACCAGCGTGAGCTCAAGAGCCTTATACTTCCCCCGTATAAGGTCATGCAGGATAAGCCGCTAGATGATATACTGAGGGACTTCCAGTCGAACGAGGAGAATATGGCCGTGGTCACGGACGGATCGGGCAACGCCGTAGGGATAGCCACGATCGAGGACATCGTCGAGGAGATATTCGGTGAGATCGAAGACGAGTATGACATCAGGGCTTAGGCGCATGAAGGCCTCAAAAGGCGAGATACTTGCGGTATCCGTGGTCATCCTGATCGTAGTAGCCTGTCTTTCATATGAGCTCACCGAGCCGTGGAACGGATGGTTCGATTCCGCCGGGGCTATGCACAGCCGTTTCGCCAGGAATTTTCTGACCTTCGGTTTTTTGAAGACCGGCTTTTCTCCCACATGGGACCAGGGCAGCGTATTGCCGGACCGCTTCGACCATTACCTTCACCACCCCCCGCTCGTGGATTACATGGTCGCAGCGAGTTTCAGGATATTCGGCATGCATGAATGGAGCGCCAGGGCCGTGCCGGTCCTTTTTTCCACGATCGCCCTTCTCGCGTTTTACACTGTGGTAAAAAAAATATACGGCCGGCACGCAGCGCTCTTATCCATGATATTCA
This sequence comes from uncultured Planctomycetia bacterium, assembly GCA_964556455.1. Lineage (GTDB taxonomy): Bacteria > Omnitrophota > Gorgyraeia > JABMRJ01 > JABMRJ01 > CAZKWI01. The sequence continues at coordinate 14,313 of CAZKWI010000043.1, forward strand.
TGGCCTTTACACCTATGTTCCTTTATTACGGCAGGATGGTGAATCACGAGGTCATATTCCTGGCCTTTTATCTCCTGACGCTGTGCTTCTACATTTTTTTCATCAAAACGGGAAAGCCGGCATATCTGGCCGGTCTCAGCGTCTCGTTCTTGCTGGCGTACATGACGGCATGGCCCGCTTTTTATCTCTCCGCGATATTGTTGGCCCATTATCTCTTCTTTCAGTACAGGCACCTCAGGGACCGCAGGCCTGTGGTGATATTCGTTCTTATGCCGGTATTATTCGCCGCTCTCTACGCGGCGTGGTTCTATTATATCAAGGGCTCTTTTGAGGATATAGCACTTGCGTTCCTCTACCGTGCCCGCCCCAGCGCCGCTTACAGTTTTACGTGGAGAGATTATCTATCGACACAGGCTTATAATTTTACGTCTTTGTTCACGGTCTCGCTCTCGGCCCTGGTGGTATTCTATCTTTCAAGTGCAGTACGCAAAGACCGTAAAAGGCTCGCTTCCGGCGAAGGGATCGAATGGCTCTTTCTTATCCTGGCCTCCGCGCATGTGCTTATTTTTCGGCAAGGGGTCCAGGAACACGCCTTCTGGCTCTTCTATTTCCTGCCTTTCTTCGGAGTGGCCTGCGCCAAGGCGGCGCTTTTTGCCTCGGAACGTTTTCGCGCGACGAGACTCTTGCCAGTGATGGCGCTTTGCTTCATGGCACTGTTCCTGAGAGAGTCGTACTTTACGGTAAGGCTGCTTCATGATTTTGAATTCAATATCGGCCTGGAAAGCTTGAAGACGATAAATTCCGCGACCCTGTCCTCGGAAGAGATAGGCACGAATTTTCCGGTATCGGTACCGGGCGGGTGGTACCTCAACAGGAAGCACACCGTTATAGACAGCGTTAACAGTTTCCAGGATATAATAAGCCGGAAAGACCTGACCCTTGTTGTCTTATTGCCTGACAAAGACCGCGAACTCGAAAGATTCTTGTCGGATAAGTATTCTTCATCTATGCGTGACGGCCTGATTTTCTATGAACTTTAGACAGCGCAGGCATGAGTTGCCTCCGCTTGTCGCTCGCTTGCGGAACGCGCCGCAAGCTCGCTGTGGTTGAAATCGCGCACGTATGCTAAAAAGCTTATGATCTAGATGGCGCGAAAGAGGAGTGCGCGATTTCAAACAGTCGCTTCGGCAACCCATGCCTGCGCTGTCTTAATACATAGCGGTCCATGGGTTGGCATGACCGGTGTTATCCGAAGGTCGAATTAGGTAATGCAAATACTTTTACGCGATAGCATAATAGCACTCCTCCGGATTAAG
>CAZKWI010000044.1:0-15607 GCA_964556455.1 uncultured Planctomycetia bacterium
TGAAAGAACAAGCTCAATCAAATACGAATTTACACAATATTCAGTATATCACCCCTTGCGTTTTTGTGTTTGCAATTTGGGTGTTCATAAGTTATAATTATATCAAATTATAACAGGGAGGTTTGTATGGATATGGTCTTGACGCCGAATATGTTGAAGGCCCTTATATCTGCCGGCATAGTTTTATTGATCTATATTGTCATGCTCATTATCATACGCGTTATAAACCGCAGGATAACGGACCTTAAGCATCGGCACTCCACGCGCAAGGCCACTGTCTATATCTCTACCTTTGTGGTGTGCGCGGCGGTGGCGGTGATATGGATAGAGAACCTGAACACCGTATCGGTCGTGATAAGCGTCATCGGCGCCGGTATGGTGGTAGCCCTGGGGGATGCATTCCTGAGCATAGCGGGATGGTTCCTGATACTCTTCAGGAGGCCTTTCGATGCCGGGGAGCGCGTCCAGATAGGGGAGGTAAAAGGGGACGTAATAGATATCAGGCTCTTCCAGACATCGCTTCTTGAGATAGGCAACTGGGTCAAAGAGGATCAGTCTACCGGAAGGGTGGTGCACATCTCGAACAGCGCCCTCTTTAAGAACCCGATCTTCAATTATACAAGGGGATTTGAGTTCCTGTGGGATGAGATAAAGATCGTTGTGACCTTTGAAAGCAACTGGAAAAAAGCGCAGGAGATCATGCTGCGGCACGCGCAGAAGGAGGCCGAGAGGCTTTCAAAGGAAGTTGCCAGGCGCATTAAGAAGATGTCTGAGCAGTATTTCATCTACTATGAGAAGCTTACGCCTATAGTTTATGTGAAGATCGTTGATAATGGCGTTGAGCTGTCGCTGCGGTACCTCACAGAGGTGAAGGGCCGCAGGAAATACCAGGATATACTGCACAGGGCCATACTGGACGAGTTTGAAAAAGACCGGAACGTAAATTTTGCATACCCGACATACAGGTTGGTAAAATAGAGTGGAAGCTACGATAACGCAGAAGATACTGGCAGCTCATTCCGGAAAGAGGCACCTCGAACCGGGTGAATTCATAGAGGCTGATATCGATCTCTGCCTCGGTAATGATATTACCGCGCCGCTGGCTATCAAAGAATTTGAGAGCGCCGGGGCAAAAAGGGTATTTGACAACAAGAGGATAGCCCTCATACCTGATCATTTTACCCCGAACAAAGACCTGAAGAGCGCCAACCAGTGCAGGCTTCTCCGTGATTTCGCCGTTAAGCACAGGATAAAGCATTATTACGAAGTCGGAAAGATGGGCGTTGAACATGCCCTACTTCCGGAACTGCGCCTTGTATTGCCCGGCCAGGTAGTGATAGGCGCAGATTCGCACACGTGCACATACGGTGCGCTCGGGCTCTTTTCCACTGGGGTCGGTTCAACCGACCTTGCGGCGGCTTTCATGACCGGTAAATGCTGGTTCAGGGTGCCGGAGTCGATAAAGTTCGTTTACAAGGGAAGGCTCAACAAGTGGGTCAGCGGCAAGGACCTGATACTGCATACAATAGGGGATATAGGCGTAGACGGCGCGCTCTATAAGGCCATGGAGTTCACAGGCAGCGCTATAAGAAGCCTCCCCATGGATGGCAGGCTTTCCATGTGCAATATGGCCATCGAGGCCGGCGGAAAGAGCGGCATAATAGAGCCGGATGATGTTACGCGGAAGTTCTTTGGCCGCAGGATATACAGGACATACTTTAGTGATAAGGGCGCGGCATATTCAGATGTAATAGAGTACAATGTAAAAGATATCGAACCGCAGATCGCATTGCCGCATCTGCCGAGCAACACAAAACCTGTGAGCCGGGTAAGGAACATAAAGATAGACCAGTCTGTGATAGGGTCATGCACGAATGGCAGGATATCGGATCTCAGGATAGCAGCGCGCGTTTTGAAAGGGAAGAAGGTAAAATCGAACGTGAGGCTTATCGTTATACCCGCAACGCAAAAGATCTATCTGGAAGCCGTAAAAGAAGGGCTTGCGGAGATATTCATTAAGGCAGGCGGGGTATTCTCCACTCCGACATGCGGCCCCTGCCTGGGCGGCCACATGGGCATACTCGCGGAAGGCGAGAGGGCCATAGCGACCACCAACAGGAATTTTGTAGGCAGGATGGGCGCCCTTAAAAGCGAAGTCTATCTTTCAAACCCGGCAGTTGCCGCTGCTTCGTGTATAAAAGGGACTATTTGCCATCCGGAAGAGGTGATGTAGTATGAAGCTGAAAGGAAGGGCCCGCAAATTCGGCAATAACGTCAACACGGATGAGATAATACCGGCTTCCTTCCTGAATACGACCGACCCTGAGGAGCTCGGCAGCCACTGCATGGAGGGTATAGACCCGGGATTTTCAAAGAAAGCAAGGCGCGGGGATATAATAGTGGCGGGCAATAATTTTGGATGCGGCTCAAGCCGCGAGCACGCGCCGATATCGATAAAAGGCGCAGGCATCTCCTGCGTTATAGGAAAGAGCTTCGCGCGCATATTCTACAGGAATAGCATAAACACCGGCCTGCCGATACTCGAATCGAAGGAGGCCGCCAGGTCCATTAAAGAGGGGCACGTTCTTAATATAGATACAAAGACAGGCAAGATAACGGATGTTACATCAAACAAGGTCTTCTATGCCCAGAAGTTCCCGCCTTTTATGCAGGAGATGATAAAGCGGGGCGGGCTGATGAAGTACATAAAACAGAGGAAGGGTTTAAGGTAATGTATAAGATAGCGGTTCTGCCGGGTGACGGCACCGGCCCGGAGGTCGTGAACGAAGGGCTTAAGGTCCTCAAGGCTGTAAGCGATAAGGTCGGGTTCAAATACAAACTGAAGACGTTCGATTATAACGGGGAACGTTACAGGAGAACGGGCGAGGTGCTGCCTGATTCCGCGATAGAGGAATTCAGAAAATTCGACGCCATATATCTGGGTGCGGTCGGCGACCCTGAAGTAAAACCCGGGATACTGGAGAAGGGCATGCTTCTCAAGATGAGATTTTCGCTTGAGCAGTATATAAACTTAAGGCCGGTAAAGCTGTACCCCGGCGTCTGGACCCCGGTAAAGGACAAGGGGCCGGAAGATATCGACTTTGTGGTGGTGAGAGAAAATAACGAAGGCCTCTATGTAGGCGAAGGGGAATTCACGAAGAAGGGCACAAAAGACGAGGTGGCCATCCAGGTTTCACGCAATTCAAGAAAGGGCGTGGAGCGCTGTATCCGCTACGCGTTCGAGTATACGAGAAAGAGGAACAAAAAAAAGAAGCTCACGCTCTGCGGTAAGACGAACGTCCTTACATACGCCTGGGACCTGTGGGAGAGGACGTTCTACGAGGTGGCCAAAGAGTATAAGGACATCCAGACAGATTATACGCACGTGGACGCGACATGCATGTGGATGATAAAAAACCCGGAATGGTTTGATGTGATAGTCACGGACAATATGTTCGGTGACATCATAACCGACCTTGGCGCTATGATACAGGGCGGTATGGGCATAGCTGCGGGCGGCAACCTGAATCCCGAGGGCGTATCCATGTTCGAGCCGATAGGCGGCTCCGCCCCGAAATATACAGGCAAGAACGTTATAAACCCGCTCGCCGCGATAGGCGCGCTTCAGATGATGCTTGAGCACCTGGGCGAAGACAAAGCGGCGGCGATGGTAGAGGGATCGATCATGAAGGTGACCTCCGAAAAACTGAAGAGCCTATCGGCAGGAAAGATGGGCTACTCGACATCGGAGGTAGGTGACCTGGTAGCAAGTTTTCTGTAACTGTCATGCCCGCGTAAGCGGGCATCCATGGACGCTGTGGTATAGATTCCCGCTTTCGCGGGAATGACAAAGCGGGATAAATGAGATGAAAAATAAAAAAATTAATGTTGCGATAATGGGAGCGACCGGCGCGGTCGGTTCTAGGTTTCTCGAGATATTGAGCCAGCGGGATTTTCCCATAAAAGGCCTGAAGCTTCTGGCTTCAGCGCGCTCAAAAGGAAAGAGTCTTAAATTCAGCGGCAGCGATTGTGTAGTCGAGGAGTTGACCCACAAGTCCTTTAAGGGCGTGGATCTTGTCCTTTCAAGCGCGGGTGCCCAGAGGAGCCTTGAGTTCCTCCCCAGCGCCGTCAAGGCCGGGTGCATATGCGTTGACAATTCAAGCGCGTTCCGCATGGACAAGGACGTGCCGCTTGTTGTCCCCGAGGTGAACCCCCAGGCAATAAAGCGCCATAAGGGTATAATAGCGAATCCGAACTGCTCCACCATACAGATGGTCGTCGCTCTCTGGCCGCTGCACAAGCGGGCCCGCATAAAGAGGGTCGTCGTTTCGACCTACCAGTCTGTATCCGGTGCAGGCGGCAAGAATATAGAAGAGCTTAAGCTGCAAGTCTCGAAACTGAAGAGCGCCGAAGGGGCTGAGTTCCTGGGAAACCATACTGCCGCCGGTTCTGATATAAAAGAGTTCCCATACCAGATAGCCTTCAATCTTATTCCGCAGATAGATAAATTCATGCCCAACGCTTATACCAAGGAAGAGATGAAGATGGTCAATGAGACCAGGAAGATCATGGAGGACGATTCCATAGGTGTGACCGCCACCACTATAAGGGTCCCTGTCTACTACGCGCATTCAGAGAGCATAAATATAGAGACCGAAAAGAAGTTATCCCAGGAAGAGGCTAAGAAGATACTTGCCGGCTCTCCGGGAGTTACACTGATAGACGACCCAGGGAGCCAGAAATACCCCATGCCGCTCGAAGCCGAAGGCATGGACGATGTCTTTGTAGGCAGGGTGCGCGAAGACGAGTCTATACCGAACGGCCTCAACCTCTGGGTAGTAAGCGACAATCTCCGTAAAGGCGCGGCACTGAACGCCATCCAGATAGCAGAGCTTCTTTAAGATCGCCACAGCCATGCGAAATATAAAGCTCACCATACAATACGACGGTACCCGGTATTCGGGCTGGCAGTCGCAGGTAAACAGCCTGGCCGTGCAGGATGTTATAGAGAGGGCTATAGCCTGTGTCACCGGAGAGAAGATAAGGCTTATCGCCGCTTCCCGCACGGACTCAGGCGTGCACGCCAAAGGCCAGGTAGCCAATTTTAATACCGCCTCCAGGATCGCGCTGGAGAGCCTTAAAGCCGCGCTAAATAGGGTCCTGCCTTCCGATATCGCTATAATAAAAGCGAATAGGGTCCCCATGGATTTTCATTCCCGATACGCCTCGACCGGCAAGCTTTACCGTTATTCCGTATACACCAATGATCCCGTGCCCCCTTTTTGCAGGAATTTCGTCACGCCGGTCCGCCATAAGCTTGACATAGACGTGATGAGGGCCGAATCCCGCGTTATCCTGGGCAGGAAGGATTTTGCATCCTTCCAGGGGGCCAGGTCGAAGAGGGCTGACTCCGTAAGAGAGCTGCGCAGTTTTACCATACAAAAGAGGGGTTCTTTTATATATTTTGACATGGAGGCGGACGGCTTCCTCTATAATATGGCGAGATCCATCGCCGGCACCTTTATAGATATAGGAAGGGGGCATCTTGAAACCGGATGCCTCGAGACGATATTGAAAAAACAGGACAGGAACCTTGCGGGCTCAACGGCCCCTGCAAGGGGTTTGTGCCTTATGAAAGTGAGGTATTGATATATGAGCAGATTCTATGTAAAGCCCGGCGATGTCAGGGGAAGGAAGATCTTTGTGAGCGGCAGGGAGGCTCATCATATCCAGGATGTCATGAGATTAAGGAAGAATGAAACGATAACCGCTTTTGACGGGACGGGCAGCGAGTACATAGGCACTATAGAGTCGATCTCCAAAGAAGGCATTACCATAAAAATAACGGCGACGAATGTGGCGACTACGAAGAAAGGTTATGCGGTGACGCTGGCCCAGTCCCTGCCCAAGATGGACAAGATGGATTATATAGTCCAGAAGGCCTGCGAGCTCGGGGCAGCCTCGATAATACCGATGAACACGAAAAGGACCGTAGTAAAACTCAAGGATAAGGCGGACGCCAAACGTACCAGATGGGAAAGGATCGCGAAAGAGGCGTCAAAACAGTGCGGAAGGTTCGATATTGCCAAGATAGAGACATACAGGAGCTTTGCTGACGTTGTGAAGAGGTCTTCCGAGTTCGATCTTATCCTTATGCCTTCGGTGCTTTCTTCAGACAGGAAGAATTTCAAGGCCGCTATGGCCGGTTTTAAGGGGACATCGATACTTGTCCTTATAGGGCCCGAAGGCGGTTTTGACAGAGACGAGCATATTCTTGCATCGAATAACGGCGCAATCTTTATTTCGCTCGGTGAAAATACATTAAGGTGCGACACAGCGGCCATAACCTCGATTGCTATGATAAATTACGCATTGAGCGATATATGAAAAGATCGGTAAGGTTCTATACACTGGGATGCAAGACCAACCAGTATGAGACGCAGGCGATAAAAGAGAGCGTCTTCTCTTCCGCGCTTTTCAAAGAGGCAGATCAGGATGAAAAGCCCGACCTTTACATTATAAACACCTGCACGGTCACCTCGAAGGCCGACCGGGATTGCCGCTGGAGGGTGAGGCAGTGCCATAAAGAAAATCCACGTGCCGGTATAGCGGTTACAGGCTGCCTGGCGGAGCTGGACGAGCCGATGATACGGTCGCTTCCGGGCGTAACTCACATAATAAAGAACTGCGACAAACACAGGATCCCGAATATCTTTGGCAGCGCTGAGGGTCCGCAGCCTACTGCTGCCGGCACAGGGCATTTTACTCCTCTGAAGATAAAGACGTTCAAAGGCAGGACCAGGGCGTTCGTAAAGATACAGGATGGTTGCGACAATGCGTGCTCATATTGCAAGATACGCCTTGTAAGGGGCAGATCACGGAGCAGGGCGGCGGGCCCTGTGCTCAATGAGATCAAGGGGCTCGTTCAAAAAGGCTTTAAGGAGGTTATCCTGACCGGGATATGCCTTGGTGCCTGGGGTAAAGACCTGAAAGGAGCTCCGAGCCTGCCAGATCTTCTCGACGACATAATCTCCATCAACGGAGAGTTCAGGGTGCGCTTGAGCTCTATTGAGCCCGATCTTATTACTGAGCGCTTGATCGAAAAGATAGCAGGATCCGAAAAAATATGCCGGCACCTTCATATACCGCTTCAGTCAGGGTGCGATATGATCCTGAAGTCCATGAAACGCCCGTATACAAAAAAGAAATATGCGGAGATGATGAGCAGGATAAGAAGAACCGTGAAAGATATATCTGTGACCACGGATGTTATAGTCGGATTTCCCGGAGAGACCACAGGTGCTTTTAATGAGACCGTCAATTTTCTTAAAGACCTAGCACCATCCGGGCTCCATGTCTTCTCTTACAGTAGCCGCCCTGGCACAGGATCCGCCAGACTTAAACCGGAAGTACCCCCGAGAGAAATAAAAAGACGCAGGGATCTGCTTCAGGGCCTTAGCAGGAGGCTTTCATATAATTACAGGAAGCGTTTCCTTGAAAGGGAGGTGTCCGGCCTGATAGAGACGAATAGAGACCGGAAGACCGGACTGTTAACAGGATATACTGATACGTATATAAAATTTATTTTGGACGGGGATAATTTTCTCATGGGAAAGATCGTTCTTTTAAAAGTTAAAAAATTGGAAGAAGATTCAACCTTTTGCCAATATTTACAGAAATAATTCTTTCTGTCGGTTAAAATTCCTTAAATCCGGCTCAGTGCCTTGACTAATGACCGTTTGTATGATATACTTATTTTACTTTTTTAAAAAAATATGACGATACCCGAGTTTTTCAGCCGCATAAACTGGATCGATTTAATTGTCATAACTCTTTTGATCAGATCGAGTTATGTCGGATATAGGAGAGGTATATGGGGCGAGCTGACCTCTCTGATCGGTATCTACGCCGCGTTAGTGATCTCCCTGCAGATCTACCAGCCTGTAGGAAAATTCGTAATGCATTTTATTCCTCAGCAGGATAAATTATACGAGATTTATTTTCTGACTTTCGTAGCCATAGTGGTCTTTACCGGTTTCCTTTTTGCTCTCATAGGAATGTCGCTTTTAACAAAGCTTCTAAGGCTGCATCTATATAAAATAATTATTCAGGTAGGCGGATTGCTGCTAGGTGTCATAAACGGCGCAATGTTGTCGGCGCTTATCATTACTGCGCTCGATATAGCGCCGGTCCAGTATTTTGAGGACTCCATACACCATCGATCTCTCATGGGCTCCGCATTCAGAAGTGTAGCCGATAATGTCCACGAAAGGTCTACCGTTATTTTCAGACGATAGAGCTTCCTTGTATTGCATATTTAATATGAGCCGTTTGTGCCGGTGTGCCGCGAACGGTTCTATTGCTTATAATTATCGTAACTGTGATCAATATAGTAATATTAGCTTAGATGTATGACAAGGAGGTATAGCATTGAGATTAAATGACATATACAAGCAGATCGTGGATACGGGAATGAAGAATGACCCGCGCCCCAGGAAGGAAGTCGCCAAGGCGCTCGCCAGCGCCAAGAAAGAGTACCGTTCGTTAAAAGGGGCCAGGAAGAGGAGTTTCGATACCGACAGCCTGTTCAACCCTTACAGCGATACGCGCATACTTTACGGCGACCGGGACAAAGACGTGATGACGCTTATGGTCGGGGTGGATATAGACGCGACCGAGCTTCTGGTGGCTGACAGGTTCAGGCAGATGGGCAGGCCCGTGGATCTTGTTATGTCCCATCACCCTGGAGGCAGGGCGTTGACGGACCTCTACAGGGTCATGGGCATACAGACGGACCTGCTTAAACGCCTTGGCGTGGCCAAGGAGGCCGCTGAGGAGATGATGGGTGAGCGAATAGCCGAGGTGGCGAGAGGGCTGCATTCAAGGAACTGCATGCGCACCATAGATATGGCCGGGATACTCGATATACCGTTCATGTGCGCGCATACCGTTGCCGATAACATGGTCTCTACTTTTCTGCAGGGATTGATGGACAGGAAGAACCCCAAAACATTGGGCGCTGTAATGAATATACTTGAAGGCATAGACGAATATAAAGAAGGCATAGCCTCAGGTATAGGCCCCATGATATTTGTAGGCGACAAAAAGAAACCGGCCGGCAGGATATATGTGGACATGACCGGGGGCACTGAAGGTTCAAAACGGATCTTCGGCCGGCTCTCGCAGATAGGCGTAAAGACGCTTGTATGCATGCATTTGAGCGAGGCGCATTATAAGGAAGCGAAGAAGGAGCGCCTGAATGTGATCATAGCGGGCCACATACCGAGTGACAATGTGGGGCTTAACCTTATGCTCGACGAGCTCGTGAAGAAAGAATCTCTCACTATAGTGCCATGTTCGGGCTTCAGGAGGTTCTCCAGGATATAAATATGGCAGGGATACCCGAGTATATAATAGACCAGGTAAGGGACAGGGCTAATATCGTCGAGGTTATATCCAAGTATATACCCTTGAGGAAAGCCGGCAGGAATTACAGGGCCAACTGCCCTTTTCACCACGAAAAGACACCTTCTTTTATGGTGAGCCCGGCTAAGCAGATATACCACTGCTTCGGGTGCGGTGCCGGCGGCAATGTTTTCAGTTTCTTAATGAAATATGAAAGACTGGAATTTCCCGAGGCCGTGAGGGATCTGGGCAAGAAACTCGGTGTAACGGTGCCCGAGGCTTCACGGGCAGACTCTTCAAGGAACTCCCTGTCAGAGAAGCTCCACGACCTGAACAAGATAGCGGCTGAATTTTTCAGCGGAAATCTAAGAAAAGAGGCGGGCTCATCGGTGTCGGGCAGGTACCTGGCGAAGAGAAAGATCGACCCGCAGCTTGCTCAGAAGTTCAGGCTCGGATATGCGCCGAAGTCATGGACAGCGCTCTTTGACCATCTCCGCAACAAAGGCTATGACCATTCAGTGCTCCAGAAGAGCGGGCTTGTCATAGAAGGCAAGGGCGGCAGGGTCTTTGACAGGTTCAGGGACCGTCTGATATTCCCCATAAGTGACATAAAGGGCAGGATAAGGGGATTCGGCAGCAGGGTGCTCGATAGCAGCATGCCTAAATATATGAATTCGCCGGACACCTTCGTATACAATAAGGGAAACCATCTCTACGGCCTTGATCTGAGCTGGACGGATATCCGGGATAATAACCAGGCGGTGGTGGTTGAGGGCTATCTGGATCTCCTGACGCCTTTCAAGTACGGCATAAGGAACATCGTAGCTTCTCTAGGGACCGCGCTGACGCTGGACCAGATAAGGCTCCTGAAAAGGTACACGAATAACATAGTTATACTCTTCGACGCCGACCAGGCAGGGCAGAACGCAGCGTTGAGGAGCCTCGACCTTCTGGTGCAGGAGGACGTGAAGGCAAAGATAGCACAATTGCCGAAGGGGGAGGACCCCGACAGTTTCATAAATAAATACGGACCTGATAAGTTCAGGGACCTTTTGAATAACGCGCAGGATATCTTTGACTACAAGCTCAACATACTGCTGGCTGCGCATAAGTCTACAAGCCTGAACGGCAAGGCCGAGATAGCGACCGAAATGCTCCCGCTGGTCTCCAAGATCAGTAATGCTATACTGCAGTCCGGCTACCTTAAGCGTCTCGCGGAGATACTCGCGATAGAAGAACGAGACCTGCGGAAGGAGCTTAAGAAGGTCAAGCCGGATTACACATACCGTGTGGAGAATATACGCCCAAGCGAGCCCGAGGAAGAGACGAAGGCGAGCATGGCGGAGAAGATCCTGGCGGGGCTTATGCTGGAAGATACCGTATTCGTGCGTTCCGTAAGGACGAATTTAGACTCGAGCGATTTTAAGGACCGGGCTATAAGAAAGATCGTTAACAGGCTGTACGATTATTATGACGCAAAGAGAGAGATAGTGCCCAGCAAATTGATAGATTCTTTTAAAGGCCAGGAAGACGTATCCCGCTCTATATCAGAGTTGATCGCTACCTGCGAGAACCTGGTAGACAAGACGAAGTGCATGGATGACTGCATAGAGTGGGTTAAGCAATGCGGCCTCAAGAATAGATTGAAGAAACTTTGCGACGAGATAAAACTTGCCCAGGATTCAGGTGACGAATCCAGGATAGTGGATCTCGTGACAAGGTATAACGATATGATGAAAGAGGTAAAAGGATAGCATGGACAAGAAAGGCAAGAACCAGATAGAGCGCCTGATAGCAATAGGCAAAGAAAAAGGCTGCCTCACCTATAAGGAGCTGAACGAGATACTGCCGGATACGATAGTCTCTTCCGAAGAGCTGGACGATATATTCACGCTCCTCGGCAATGAGAATATTAGGATAGTGGATTCAAAAGAGGCCGCCGAGGAGCTGATGAAAAAACCGGCCGGCACCGCACAGCAGGCCAAGGCCGCGGAAAAGGAACCCGAAGAGCAGCCCCTCGATAAGCTTATCCAGATGGACGATCCGGTCAAGATGTATCTCAGGCAGATGGGCCAGATAGCCCTCTTGACAAGAGAAGAGGAGCTGAAACTGGCTAAAAAGATAAAGGCAGCCGAGTACAAGTTCTCAAGGGCGGTGCTGGAATTCAAGCCGTCAAAGAACGAGACCCTTGCAGTAGTGAAAGACATACTGGACAACAAGAAGAACATGGACGATTATATCAACCTGGACCCGAAGCCTGACAGGACGAAGATAAAGAACAAGCTGAGAAGGCTCTTCAGGCTTGCGAAGAACATCAGAAAAGGCGAGCGGCTGGTGGAGCTCCTTGCGGATTTCAACCTATGCACTACGGTGGTCGAGGAGATATTTACCACTATTAAAGCGAAGATAGCCTTAATAGAGGAGACCGAAAGAAAAATAAAGCGCCTCAAGGCCAAAAAGTCCCGCGGGGAACTGCCTAAGCTGAAGAAAAAGCTGAGATCTTTGGAGAAGGAGTTCGGCCTGACGCATAAAAAAATAAAAGAGTTCATAAAGACTATAAGGGCCAAGGAGGCCAGCTTTACAAAGGCCAAGAAAGAGCTGGTGGCGGCCAACTTGAGGCTGGTGGTCAGTATAGCCAAAAAGTATACCAACAGGGGGCTCTCTTTCCTGGATCTTATCCAGGAAGGCAATATCGGGCTTATGAAGGCGGTGGACAAATTTGAGTACGAGAGAGGTTACAAATTCTCTACATATGCTACATGGTGGATAAGGCAGGCGATAACCCGTTCCATAGCGGACCAGTCCCGCACTATAAGGATCCCGGTTCACATGACCGAGACGATAAATAAGCTTATACGTGTATCGCGCGCCTTGGTCCAGGAGAACGGCAAAGAGCCCACACCGGAAGAGATAGCCTATGACATGAAGATGCCGGTTGAGAAGGTCAGGGGTATATTAAAGATAGCACAGGAGCCGATATCCCTGCAGACGCCGATAGGCGACGAAGGCGATACTCACTTCGGCGATTTTATCGAGGATAAGCGCGCAGTCTCTCCGGCCAACGCTACCGCCTATCTGATGCTTAAAGAGCAGGTAGGGGATGTCCTGGCTACCCTGACCGACCGTGAGAAGAAGGTGCTGCGCCTACGTTTCGGGATAGGCGACGGCTACCCGCGGACGCTCGAGGAGGTAGGTTCGATGTTCAACGTTACCAGGGAGAGAGTGCGGCAGATCGAGGCAAAGGCCTTAAGGAAGCTGCGCCATCCTACCAGGAGCAGAAAGCTGAAGAATTTCCTGGCGCTGAACGCAGGCTGATGAACATAAATATATTATGAAGAAGCCTATAGTATATATTCTCTTATCCGTCCTGATGGCGCTGTTTTTCGCGCCTTTTCTTATGTTATTCGGCCCGCCCAAGCTTGCCAGTTATCTGCACAGAGAGCTTGTATATAAAACGATCACCGATAAGGTCACTGAAGGGGTCTCTACGGACAGAGAGAAGGCGCTGAGGCTCATGGGCTATGTCCACGAGCATGTCGTAGCGAACCAGGCGGGCTATGAAATAATAGACAAGCACCCGCTTAATGATATGCTGAGAGGCGTAGGCGCATGTGACCAGATAGCCAATACGCTGATAACGCTGGCGAGAAAAGCCGATATAAAGGGGCGCCTTATATTTTTGCGCGGGTATCAGGAATCCTCAAAGCATTCGGTCTGCGACCTTTATATTAACGGAAAATTCAGGATATTTGACCCCACTTTCGACCTGGTATTTCTAGATAATGAAGGCGGGATAGCGACTTTTGACGATGTACAGCGGGAAGGGGCCACTCTCGAGCCTATAGTGCAGTCCAGAGTAAGCCGCATGCTCAAAAACTTTGATTATGTAGCGCGGAACCTCTATTTTAAATTGTACCAGCCGGAGTACGAGCCCGAGTACTTCAGGCTTAATTACGAACAGGACAAGATGCGCTTTATCCTGTCAAGGTGGATGGATCTCTACTATGATCTTTTCGGGGATGCGTTCCTGAAGCTGTACCAGGACGCCTATTTCAGGATAGCCCGCATAGATCCCCTGATACAGGCCAGGTATATGCATCTCAGTTTCAGGTATGTCGAGGCGATAAAGGCCTACTCGCAGTTAGTGCTGCCGCCCACAAGTGAATTCAGGATATCCGAATCGATCTATTTTACGGCGGTGGCGTTCAGGGATGTCGGGAACTACCGCGAAGCGGTCACTGAGTTTAAAAGGCTGCTGGGAGATGCGCCGGATACAAAGAGAAAAGAGCTCGCCATGAAATATCTCGTGGACCTGTACGATACGCTGGAAGACTGGGACGGCGCGGAATATTACCTTTCGTTCCTTATGGTCGGAAAGGAGCATCTGCAGGGCCGTTAGGCAAGACCGGGCTGCTTGACATTCATTAGGGCGTTATATATACTTTTAATAAAGCAAAATATAGGGTATTAATAATATGCTGGAACAGGCAGAGAAGGATTTTTTAACAGACTGCTACGCCAAGAGCGAACTTTTGCCTTTTGTCGAGGAGTCTATCAACAACGCCAAGAACAAGAAGCAGAATCTGGCCGTATGCCTCATAGACCTGGATAAATTCAAGAAACTGAACCATCGGTTCGGCCATGTTTACGGGGACGACATCCTGAAATATGTAGCCAGCACCGTGCGCCTGACCCTGAAAGATAAAGGGTTTCTCTTCCGCTACGGCGGGGATGAGTTTGTCGCGGTCTTTCCCGGCAAGACCAGCAGGGAAGTGGCCTCGATCTCAAGGCAGTATACCAACAATCTCGCCCACCGCCCTTTTTTATATAACGAAAAACTGCACAAGATCACGATCAGCGTCGGTATAGCGGGGTTCCCCAAAGACGGCATGAATAAGTTCGAGCTTATAAATAAAGCCGACAAGGCCATGTATGTATCAAAGCATTACGGACGCAATCTTGTCACCGAAGCAAGCAAAATAGGGTATATAAAGTTACGCAATTTCTTCCTTATGTTCGGCAGCATTCTCCTTATATCTTTCGCCCTGCACGTTACAGGGCTTTTGGGCGTGATCAGCAACATTGCAAAGGACCTGAAGAGCGCAAAGACCGTGGTTACCGATGAGAAGCCGGTCGTAGAGACAAAAAAGCTGGTGACGGTCATTACCAAGGATGGCACGGTATTTAAAGGGGAGCTTCTGGGCAAGACGGACCAGTTCGTAATAGTTAATTTCAAGCTCGATACAGGTGCGGCAACCATCAAGATCGATAAGAAAGATATAGCCAAGATAAAACATCACTATAGAAGAAGCCGATAGACATACCGGTAACCCTCAAAAGTTAGATCTCAAAAACTACCTTTTTTAAGAAACCCTGCCCTAGTAATGCCCAAATCCAGTTAAAAAAACAAAACCTAGTTTTGTTCACTTGACTGCGGCCATATAGGATATATACTATATATTAGAAGCAATATATCCTAATAAGGGGATGATGGGGATGAAGACGATACTGATCGTGGATGATGAGGCTGATGTACTGGAGCTTCTCAAGATGCGTTTCGCCTTCAACGGCTTCAAGTGCATTACAGCCAAGGACTCAAAGCAGGCGTTAAAGCTTGCCAGGCACAAGAACCCCGCGTTAATAATACTGGACCTTATGCTCCCCAAGACAGATGGTTTACAGGTGTATAAAATCCTGAAGGCCGACAAGCGCACCAGTCATATCCCTATAATCGTCTACACGGCCAAGAGGCCGGAGAACATAGTCAAAAAAGGGCAGGACGCGTTAGATATAATCGACTACATAATGAAGCCCTTCGACTCGAAATTCCTCGTGGCGGCGGCAAAAGAAGCCCTAAAGAAGCCGAGACCGCAATAACTTTAGGCCCTCCGTATTGCCAAAATCCACTTTATTGGGTATACTACTTATAATACAGTTATAACCTGAGAGGGGGTAAGCATGGCAAAGGGTATGAACAGTAGGCTTTTTTTGCAGATCGTTGCTTTGATCTCTATCGCTATTTTGATGATGGTGCTCATGAAGTGTGCTATGAAGAAATGCTCCATAATGGGCAAGTATTCGAAGTGCACCAGCTGCACTACGCAGCGCCGATAATATTTAGGGACGTTTTTAAAAGTAAGCACAGACTTGTCCCAAAATCAAGATCAGAGGTGTCCCCTTGAGGGGACACCTCTTTTTTTCT
>CAZKWI010000045.1:0-15084 GCA_964556455.1 uncultured Planctomycetia bacterium
GCTTGTCTCCGCGTAAAACATTATACATCACCCAGGAGCCGTCTATTTAACGGAGGATTGGAGGGATCCGGCGCGTCCGCGGGCCACTTCACAGAAGTACTCAACAGGCGTGTCCAGCTTACCGGTCTCAAGGTAAGAATGCGCCGGGCACCACATACAGAGGTTCACTATCTGGCATTTACGGCATTTTTCCAGAAATTCCCTGCGCCCGGAACGCATATTCCGGACCTTAGGGATAAAATCACGCCAGGCCTGGGCAAGAGAAACACTCTTCAGATCGCACATGCAATCCGGACTATACAACGAAGCGCATAGGCGGAAATATCCGTCATAACTCACAGAAAAGCTGCCTTCCCCGGCACCGCAATGAAAAAGATGGTCACAATTAATGTGTGCGCTCTCTGGGGATATCAGCTTATCACAGTTTTTTTGCAGCACACCGAAGCGTTCATCGTCCCTTTTTTCTATTAGCACGATCTCTTCGGTCGTAAGCCGCTCTGAAATTATATCTTCGTTCTTTTTGGGGTCACTGTCGTATCTTAGATGCAGAAAAGGGTCAAAGCGGAAATAATCCTTCGTTCTCTCGCGGCAGAAATCCGCTATCTTTTCCAGCTCATCTATATTGGAGCGAAGCGCCATGGTCTTAAACCGGACCCTTATGCCGTTTTCCAACAAAAGAGTCAATCCTCTCATGAACGCGGCGAACGAACCCGGCCTGCGCGTGACACGCTCATAGGTATCCGCGGTCACGCCGTAAACGGTCACCTCTATATCTCTCGGCGGGTATCTTTTAAAAAACTTGATATGCTCCATCGTTATCAGAGCGGCATTGGTGAAGACGGTGACCAGTATACCCTTCTGCTTGATATACATGTATATTTCAAAAAAATCTTTCCGCAGAAGCGGTTCCCCGCCCGTCATCAGGCACCATAACACACCCAATGATGCTGCCTGATCGACGATATCCTTTATCTTGGCTGTTGACATCTCTTTCAGCACAGCCTCTCTATCATCGGCCGGAAGGTTTATATAGCAGTGCCGGCAGTCATTGTTGCAGCGCGCGGTAAGCTCCAGCTCAAAAGAGATCGGGTCTTTACTATCCTTAAGATCGCGCCACAAGGGCATATCCGGCAATCTGGCCTGTTCAACAAAACGGTCCCGCATTCTCAAGATCCCCTTTTTACAGCCTGACGACCATTTTTCTTTTCAAAAGCTCATCCGTAAAACCCAATATATCCTTTTCTATCTCCGAGGCATCGCTTTCATACTGTTGGAGCAGGGCGTCGGCCACTTCTTTCAGGCTCTTCTTCCCATCCAGCTTCTCCCAGATAGCCCTGCCGAACTCATTAACCGAGAATATCGCGTCTTCCAGGTCGGCAATGCCGGAAGTGATGGGGATAATAACAAACTCGTCATGCAGATCCCTGGCGACCACATCCTCGGACGGGGTGTAAACACTTTTTAATTCAGCCTGCGCTTCCATTATACACAACCTCCTTTTTGCAAAAGTTTCTTATCCTTTCTTTCCAGTCACTCACTTCCCAGGTCTTTTCGTCATCCCCTATCATACCGAGGTATCGCGCCTGGGCGTGGGTGATATCGCATAAATAATCGACAGGGGTATCGAGCGTCCCATACTCCATCCAGGATTTAGCCGGGCACTGCTGGCAGAGCCCTTTTAAAAAACACCTAGCACAGCGCTTCAGATATTCCGGGTTGCCTGCCTTCATCTGTCTCATCTCGGGAAAGAAATTCTCCAAAGCATCCTTCAGTGTGCCTTTTTTGAGATCGTAAACGCAGTCCGGGTGCCTCAGCATCATGCACGGTTGAAAATATCCGTAGGCGTCCACGCATCCGCCGCCCACCCCTGAGCCGCAGGAAAAGATCACCTCGCCCGGAGGGCTTGTGAACTTGGAGCAGAATTCCCGGGTCTCTTCGATGTATTTTTCGCGCCTTCTGGCCAAAACCTTCACTCCGTCATCCGGGCTCAGCCTCAACCTTCTTATCAGCTCATTCTTTGCGTCATCGTCCCGGCGGCAGCGGAGATCGAAGAACATTGAATAAGAAGGCGGTTTGTCCATCCAGGGGATATCCGCAGCCCATCTTTCAAACTCATCCATCTCGTCTGTGTTACATGCAAAAAGAGCCGTCTTTACTATAAAAGGGATATTGTTCTTACGTAAGAGCTCTATTCCGCGCCTGGCCGGTTCAAAAGAACCCTCAGTCCTTGTGGCCGCTTCATACGAGGCCTTCTTCATCCCGTAAAGGGTTATCTCGAGCGGCTCCAAAGGAGGAATATGCGAAAAAAGATCCGCAAGGCGCGCCGTGATTAAAGCCGCGTTCGTGAAAATAAGGACCCTTAGCCCCAGCCTCCTGGCAAAGAGATACAATTCCTCAAAGTCCTCTCTCAGAAGAGGCTCCCCCCCTGTAAAGCGGACGCGCATGCAGCTCAATGATTCGGCCTCTTTGAGGATATTCTTTATTTCTACGGTGGAAAGCTCTCTTTTTTTAGCGGCCTGGTCGTCTTGAGGCAGATTTATACAGCAGTGGATGCAATCATTATTGCACCGTTCGGTAAGCTCGATGTCGAGCATGCCCAAGGCAGTCCGGGGCGTCTTCCATAAACCGGCTTTTTCTATACGCTCTTTTATGACGTAAGATCCGTTTTTCATCACAGAAAATCACCTGTTATAGCCGCTTCAAGAGCTCCACCACTCCGCCGGTCCTGTCGAACTTGAGCGCATAGCATGGGATATTGCGGGAGATATCCTCTGTAAGCGCAAGTGTCTTTTCCCACCAGTCAGCGGTGACGAATGGTTTTATTAAAACACTCAGCAATCTTCTTGTTATCTCGTTCTTGTCGCTCATGGGGATGAGTTCGTTCTTATCAGACTTCTCCAGGAACAGGATCGCCTTCAGGGGCGCGGAACTTCCCGATACATCGGGTACGTCCCCGTGACTCCAGGTGCCGTATATCCTGTAGCTGTCCTGCCGTTTCCGCACGATCATACGGTCATCGCAAAGTATATCGGCCTTGTCTTTCAGCATCGTGACCATTGTGGACTTTCCGGCTTCGGAATGGCCTGCGAAGAGAAGCCCCTTGCCTTCGAAATCCACCCCGGAGGAATGGAAATAGCACCCCTGCCTGTCCGCGAGAACCCTGGCAAGAAGGATCTGATCCGATGCAAAAAGAGTGACCGATGTCAGGTCGCCTTTTAGGAAAGTCTTTTTTCTTGTTTCATCGTTGTAGATCCTGCCGCGCGTGTGGTCGTCATTAAAGACGGTCACCCGGTGTATTCTTTCAACGCCGTTTGCTTCCGTTATCCCGAGATATATCCAGGAATCTTTGTCCCTGTATATTGCCCAAGGGGTTTTGCGGTAAAACTCCTTCCACGATCCCCTCCCGTCTATATCAGGGAGCGAAAAGTGATGCCTTATAGTAATGGTGTCGTCCCCGGGGCCGTCCACTTCAAAATGCTTGAACTTGGAACGGAAGCTGTCTTTGGTGAAAGGCAGGTCCGATTCCATCTGTATCGTGATATCCGCGATCTTAAAGTACCGGCGATGGTTCTTCTTCCAGTTGTCTTTATACTTCCTGTTCTCCTTCGCAACGGCGCACAGATACTCGACTTTAGCCCCTAACCTGCCGTGTTCCAGGTATGCGTAAACAGGGCAACACCGGCAGTCGTTACGCAATTCACAGGCCCCGCAGTTTTCTGAATATTCTTTTGTCGGCCTCACATTATTCGCCAGGGAAGGTATAAACCCGTCCCAGCATTCTTTAAAATCGCCCTTTTTTAGATCAAAGCGGAGAACCGGGTCCTTGATAAAATAACAGAATGCCATTTTCCCGTAAGGATCTATATGGAAATCGTTTCTTGAGGATATACAAGGCCCAAAAAGCGAACCACCGTCTCTTGTCTGAGAAGAGCCGCAGCCTGCTCCATTTCGCATCAATTCCTCATAAGATAAATTCGGCTTGTCCAGCTCCACCACCTCTTCCGGGGACAGTCTCTGCCGCATTATCTCGCTGTTTCTTTCCCGGCAGCCGTATGCCGAAAGATAAAGCCAGGCCGCGCCTATCCGGTAATGTTTGCTTAACGATGCGGCGAGCCCTAACATATCGTCGAACTGGTGATAATTGTCCTTCATAGGCACAACTTGTACGCAGAAGCCGGCGCCCGCTTCCTTGAGGTATGCGAATCCCCGCATGGTCGCCTCAAAAGATCCGGGATTGCGGGTGATATGATCATGGACTTCGGCGGTCGCGCCGTATAAGGCGACGAGCTTCGACCCTTTTTTCTTCATGAGCCCGGCAATCTCAGGGGTAATAAGGGTGCCGTTGGTGTTAAGGTTATAAGAGACGGAATTGCGTGTGGCGTAATCGAAGATCTCTTTGAAATCCCCTCTCAGCATAGGCTCTCCGCCCGATATAGACCACCTGCGGCACCCCATCTCTCTCGCCTGATCCACAACATGCTTTATCCTGTCAAAGGAGAGCTCTTCTTCCCGCTTCCGGGAATCTGAGGAAATACTTATCCAGCAGTGGCGGCAGCTGTTGTTGCAGCGATAGGTGAGATCTATATGGCCTTCCAGCGGCAGGCGGGGCAAAATGTCTGTTTTTGATCTTTCTAAATACTCTTGCAGCATATTTTCAGCGATGGTTAAAGGATCGGGTCCGGATAAAGGCCTAACTTTCGTTCATTTGGATGCACCATGCACACGGGAAATACAACTGGCACTTTGTATCGGTGGTCCTCATGCCGCCTGATTGTGTAAATTGCTTGCAGACCGTCAGGGTGTTCTCTTCGGGCTTTCCTGCGAGCAAAACAACCAGTTTCGGCTTACCCCATTTTTCTTTTCGCATAGGTCTTTTCTCTATTATTTATAACAACCGACAATCAATGATCAAGTCGCTACCCATTCATCGCAGCGAACTTCGCACCACACGCTGGCGTCTTGCAGGCAGTGACCATGGTGCGTGGACCCGTATTGATCGCTGAATCCATTTTTGCAGTTTCTTAAAACGCTCTCGTCCGAACTTCCTTTAAGTAAGATGATTAACTTGGGTTTGCTCCATCTTTTCTTTTTTTGCATAAGCATGACTCCTTTCATATCAATCTGGTGCAGAAGGGGGGAGTTGCCTACTACGCTCGCTTCAACTCCCTGCACCCGCTATGTGCAATCTGGTGCGGAAGGGGGGAGTTGAACCCCCAAGAGCGTGAGCCCATACGGACCTGAACCGTACGCGTCTGCCAGTTCCGCCACTTCCGCGCTATTTGTTCGTTACCAGATAATATTCTTCTTTTAAATCAGAGAATGATCTTATATTCTTTATATCTATCTTTCTCTTCCAGAGATAGTCCTTGCGTATTATCCTCAACCCTCTCTTTACCTTCCTGGGGATATAACGCTCGAAGTCCTGTCGTCTTATTATGCAGAACGCCCCTCCCCTTTGAAGGTTGAAGAACGACTCCACCTGTGCCTTGTAAGTCCTGTCATGGTAAGAAGAATCATACCATTTTCCGCCTATCTTTTCAACTCTCCTGTCAAGATAGACCTCGAGGTGCTGCGGTATGAGGCCGTGGGACCCTGTCGCTATCCTGTCCGCTTCATCTAGGCCATATCTTGTGATCTCGCCCGCGAAACCGCTCAGTATGCCGTTATTCAGCCTGAAGACCCCGTTCCCCAAAAAGAGCATGAAAAATATTGCGGCGGTCACGGCTATCGCTGCAGGGGCAATGATCTTTTTTCTGCCAAACTTTTCTTTCCTGAAGAATCCGGCCGCGACTATAAGCGCGAAAGGCACCGACAGGGCAAGCATATACTGGCTGTGCTTCTCGCCCAGTATGGTGAAAATCGTCAATACCGAGAAAAACCAGCTCAATAGCAGCATATGGATTTTTTCTGCGCGGCCCGGATTGCTTCGTCGCTTCGCTCCTCGCAATGACGGGCGGACTTTCTTAAAAGCGCTTGTGATTCCTTTCGGCAGAAATATCGACCATGGCAGGAAGCGGACCATTATGACCGGTATATAGTACGGCAGCGACTTCAAGTAGTCTACGAAGACCCTTATCCCCTCTTTGGTGTCAGATTTATACATGACCCTGTGGGCTATCTCCCTTGACCAGATATGTGAAGTATACGCATCGCCATGCAGCCTGATCATCGCCACGAACCACGGGATGGTCAGTGCCGCGTATAATCCCAGGCCTAGTAATATATCCGAAGTCCTTATCCGAGGACGTTTTTTTGAAAAGAAGACGAATGCCGCTATTGATAAGACCGGTATTATCACGCCTATCGGGCCTTTTATCATGCTGGCCAGGGCAAGCGCTAAAAAGAAGAGTATCCATAAATATCTCTTGGGCTTATCGAGAAGTCTGATAAAGATATAGAATGACAGCGTCACGAAAGCCAGAAGCGCCATATCCGGTATGGCAAACCTTGTGTATTTGAAAAACTTAAGCGTAGTGGCAAGTATGGCTGCAGAGAGGACGGCCGGGCGCTGGTCTTTAAAGAGCCTTTTAGCTATCAGGTATGCCAGGAGCACTGTAAAAGCGCCCAGCAAAAGCGAAGGGAACCTCGCCGCGAACCAGTTAATGCTCAATGCCTTGAAGGATCCCGCAATGAGCCAGTAAAAGAGTATCGGCTTCTGGAATCTCGGCTTGCCGTAGTACCTGGGCGTAAGCCAGTCCCCCGTCTCCAGGATGCCTCTGCAGCTTTCAAAATAAAAATTCTCGTCCCCCGTGAACTGGACCGTTATATCGCCGGCCCTATAGGAGAAAAATAAGAAGGAAACGACCACTATGATCAAGCCTGTTATTATATGTCTGCCGGGATCTTTCATCACTTCTTTAAGGAGAGTAGTTTGATAAAATCTCTCACAGTGCCGAATATCTTAAGGGGGCTGTATTTTGACTTTCCGAATTTCCTCGGGTGGTGCTTCACCACCACTTCTGCGACGGATCTCTTGTTGTTTATAAGGAGGTACGGTATGAACCTGTGCGCGCCTTTCCAGTCGAGATCCAGCCCATTGAGCGCATCTTTTCTGTATGCCCTGAGCGTGCATGATATATCATGGAGGTTGCTCCTAAATACCTCCCTCTGCACGATATTCGCGATCTTTGAGGCGAGCTTCTTCCATAGGGAATCGTGCCTGTTCTTGCGCCACCCGCACACTACATCAACACCGGCCCCTAGCTTATGGAGAAGAAGCGGTATATCCCTGGGGTCGTTCTGCAGGTCACCGTCCATCGTAATGACGATATCGCCTTTGGACATCTCGAATCCCAGCTTAAGCGATGTTGTCTGTCCGGAATTTTCGTCCAGCGTCAGTATCTTGAGACTGGGGATGGTCTCGCGCAGTTTGGTCAGATACGCGTGCGTCCTGTCGGTGGAACCGTCATTCACAAAGACGATCTCGTACGCCTCTTTGAGCGCATCCATCACCCTTTTTATGGCAAAGGCGAGCGGCTTTACAGACTCTTCTTCGTTATAAACCGGCACTACAACGGAATATTTTGGCTGCATCAATACCCTATCTCCTCCTCTATTTCGAAGTGTTTCTGGAAATCCATATCTTTGGTCAGCTGCGGTACCTTGAACTGGCCGTCGTGGGTACCCTTCTCGACCCTCTTTACCCTGTAGTTATGAAAGCCTCCTTTTTTCACCACCTTCATGATCGGGTTGTCAAGCCTCTGGGACTTCCTCTTGGACCCGTACTCGAGGTTGGCTGTCATTATCTCGTCGTCTATCAATTTAAGAAAGCCTTTCTTCTTATCGTAATGGATGGTATCCTTGAACTCCACCAGAAAGATATACCGCGGTATCCTGTCCCACTGGATACACGCCGTAAAGAACTCCATGCTTATGCCGGTCTTCTCCGAGGCCTTTTTCACGGCCTGCACTACCTGGGACTCGTAAAGCTTCTCGCCGGTCACCGACGTTACGTTAAGCCCCTTCTGCATAAATTCGACCCTGGGGGTCTTTTCGTGAAAACCCGTGACCTTTATGACATCGTCTATGTCATAACGGTAAAGGCCTCCCGGCGTCGTTAAGATAACGAAATACTCTTTACCGGCCTCAAGCTGATCACAGAGAAGTGTCCTTTTATCTGCCTTTTCCTTGTCTTCCGCGGGGATAAATTCATAGAAATTCGCGTTTATGGCAAGCGTACCGCAGCACCTGTTGTCATCAGTCGGTATGGAGCATCTGGCCTCGCTCGAGAGATAGCCGAAGTCCCTGACGGGCGTATTCCCGAAATATTTCGGGAACTCCCTGAGATACATGCCCACCGTGCCCGCCTTCCAGCATTCTATGAGCTTCAGGTTCGGCCAGAAATCTATCGGTACAAGCCCTCCTTTTTTTTCAACAAGTCCTTTCAGGAAAGCCGCCTTCCCCGGATTGGGCTTCAGCCTTTTTTCTATGACCTTTCTTATCCTGCGGTCTATCTTCAGGTTTTCTACGAGTGTGCCTTTTTCAATATCTGCTATTAAATCGTCCTTAAAATCCTCTATCCTCTGGCACAGCAGAACGATCGTGCTCGGGTTCATGGTCGCTATGGTGGTGATATTCTGTTCCATAGACAACCTGAGCATGCAGTAGTACTTTGCATTGTAATCTTTTATCTCAAAGACTTCATAAGGCAGGGCGTAACAGCTCTTGACCGCGAAAGGAAGGTTCTTATACGCATGGCCCGTCTCGGCACCGCACGGCAGGCCGCTCGGAGTGCAGTTCTCGACCTCGGGGCTCACTATCGCCAGCACCTTGCCGCCGAAGACCTCCGGGTAATCGCGCGATATATAATAGACCCAAAGGTTCATGACATCGGCCTTCTTCTTGCGGGAATACGCTGTTACCGGTATGAATTTCGGCGCTCCGGTGGTGCCGCTGGTCGTGCCGAATAAGACGGGAGGGTCCTTTGTAAGCATATTCTTATCCCCGCCGGCGAGTTTCGATATATATGGCCGGAGAGTTTCGTAATTATTTATAGGCACGCTTTTCTGGTACTTCTCTACAGAATCTATGTCCTTAAAAGAGCGCTCCCTGCCATAAACTGTGTTCTTATTGCGCGCCAAGAGTTCCAGAAGAAGCGCCCTTTGTATTTTTATAGGGTCCTTGAGCGACCTCTCCCACGATCTCGCCTTAAAGCTCAGCATTTTTAGAACGTAAGGCACAAGTTTCATATCAGTCATTCCCGCAAAAGCGGGAATCCATGGATGCCCGCTTACGCGGGCATGACAATTGTTTTTGAAACAACGTACTTATCAAGAACCTTATCCACTACCGAGACACCTAGTCCCGGGCCTTTAGGCACATCAACGCTGCCTCCGCGGCGGATAGTTATCGCTTTATCCGCGATATCCTCTTTTAATAGGAATCTCCCGTATGAGCCTTCGCAGAAAGCCATCTCTTTAAAAAGCCCCGCAAAATATCTGCCCGCAGCCGAAAGGAGCGAGCTCTCTCCGACCTGACATCCCAGCTGTACGCCTATGCCGTGTTTCATGGCGATCCGCGCTATCTTGAGTGAATCAAATATGCCGCCGCATTTCGAAAGCCTTATATTGAATATATTGCACGCACCCGAAGACACGAGCTTTTCGGCGTCGCTTATAGTGCAGAGCGATTCGTCGGCGACAACCGCCTCATAGACCGAATCCGTAACTCTCCTCAATCCTCTATGATCGCCCGCAGCGACAGGCTGTTCCACGGCACTTATCCGGTAAGGGCGCATCCTCTTGATATTCTCGATCGCCTCGTCCGGCGTCCATGCGCAGTTGGCGTCCACCCTTATATCGGCGCGTGGCCCGAACATGCGCCTTACCGCTTTCAGCCTTTTTATATCATCGCCCGTGCCCACCTTGACCTTGATAAAACTTAGCCCCCACATCCTGAAAGCAAGTCCTATGCCTATTGTGCTTGCAACAGAAGACGCCTGGATAACCCCGCTGTAGACAACATTCCCGCTCTGGGGCTCTCCTATTATCGAAGACACAGGTGAGTAAAAATGCTTTCCGTAGGCATCCACAAGGGCGAGTTCCAGCGCACACTTTGCCGCGCCGCCGATCTTAAGCCCGTCCATGAAATAAGGGAGGTCAGCATAAGCCCGAGGGGCAAATCCAAGGACTCTGTTCTGGGCGACGCCCTTAAGAGTATCGATCACACCGGGCGCGGTCTCGCCTGTCACGTATTCGCGTGGGAGGGATTCGCCGTATCCCAGTGAACCGTCATCCAGAACGGCCTTTACAAAAACGCTGCCTGAGCGGGTCCTTGAGGTGATAGCGTGCTTGAACCTTATCCTGAGCGGAAGGTCTGCGTGCATTATGTGGATCTCTTTGACACGTGCTATCAATCGCCGCTCCTTCCCTGTTTCACCCAGGCGGTGATATAATCCGTTATCTCACTGAGGTTCTCCTGAAAAGGGAGAAAGTGGCAGCAGCCGTAGAATGTCTTGAGCGTCTTCCTGCGGGAGGTAAGCTTTTTGTGCCAGGCGGCCATGGCGCCATTATCGACTATAGGGTCGTCCCCGGCCAGCACGGTCAGTATGGGTATGTCCTGGCTGAATATCTTCCGGGAAAGCTTCAGGTCCATGAGGGCCCATTCCCTATAGAAAGAGGCCGTAAGCTCTTTCAGGCTTAATTTATCCTCTTTTATGAACTTTATGAATTTCCTGTTCTTGGTGAACATATCGTCCCGAAGGGGGGTCGGGATCTTCTTCCTTTTATTTATAAAAAAGCTTAAGAGCACATCCAGCTTCTGCGCCGGGGAGATCGTTACCTTCGTCTTTATCGCGGGTGAGATAAGTATAAGCCCGTCTATCATGCCCGGTGCGCTGCCCGCAAAGCTCGACGCGAATTTCCCGCCGCCGCATATTCCCATGAGATAAAGCTTGCTGCCGGGGCGTTCGTCCCTTATATGCTTTATAACATCGCTTATATCGCCGAGGAGCATATTATAGTTATCGATATGCCCTCTCTCCAGACGTGAAAGCCCTGACCCGCGCCTGTCAAAGGCGTAGACTGAAAAGTCCTTTTCGCTGAGCTTGTCCCCCATGCGGGTGAACCAGCCCATGTGGCTTTCCACGCCGTGCAGGTAGAGGATAGTCTCATCTCTGCCGTCCCATACGCCGCAGGGTATGAAGATACCGTCCCTCGCTTTTATATTCGTCAATCGCATGCTCACCTTACCCAGAGGATGGTATCTTCGTGCCTGTGAGGGGGAGTCCTGGAGGGTTCGTCGGAATATCCAAAGGCCAGGTGGACCGTTATGTCATAGTGAACAGGCAGGTTGAATTTATTCAGAAGATAGCTGATCGGTATGGCCTTACCCCTGCCTATAAAACAGCTTCCTACCCCGAGTGAATGCGCCGCGAGCATCATGTTCTGCGCAGCTAGAACACAATCCTCCTTGGAGGCGTTCTTGGTCTTATCGTTGGCGATGAATATAACCAGCGGGGCGTTGTAGAATACGGTATCGCCGGTATTGACCGCGGTCTTTTTTATAGCGTTGGCAACGCGCTCGTCTTTGAGCTGGCCGGAGAATATCTTCAGGACCGGCATGAGGCCATACAGCCTGGTGAGACGCTTCTTCGCTATAGAGAACATCTCTTCTATGAGTGCTTTGTCCTGGATAACGATGAACTTCCACGGCTGCATGTTCAAAGCGCTCGGGGCGAACCTGCCGGCCTCAAGGATCTTATCGATGATCTCTTTCGGCACCGGTTTTTCTTTGAACTTTCTTACGGAACGCCTCGACTTAATGCTGTCTATCACTGCGCTTTTTCCATCCATGCCTTTGTCCTCTTAAGCCCCTCGAGCATGCTTATCTTGGGGGTATAATTCAGGTCTTTCTTTATCTGCGAGATATCGAAATCCAGGTTCAGGCTGAGAAATTTCAGCCGGGTCTTATTCAAAAGAGGAGGTTCCTTGGCCTTTGCGAGCCTGTAGAAGAATTCCAGCACGGTGCAGAGCGTGTAAGCAAGCCTTTTGGGCAGATGTTTGGTCGGTTTCTTAAAACCCCACAGGTCCGAAGTCATATAGACAAGGTCCATCATTGTCATGCCGCTTTCATTGGTCACATTATAGACCTTGCCGAGCGCCTTCTCGGAATAGGACGCCTCTATTACGACATTGGAAAGGTTCTCGATGTATATCATGTTCAGCTTATTCCTGCCGCTGCCCACGAACATATACTTCTCCTTCTCCAGGAAATCTACGATCCGCGGTATCACCTTCTTATCGCGCGGGCCGAATACAAAACCTGGCCTTATCACGGTAAATGGCAGGTTGCGCTCTTTGCCGTACTCTACGACAAGCTCTTCAGAGTCTATCTTGGTATCGGCATATATATCACCGGTCTTAATACGCGGCGCGTCCGCCGGCGTGCCGTGGTGATCACGCATACCAAGCACCGCAAGCGAGCTTATGAAGACAAACCTCTTTATATTCGCCTCGCACCCCGCGTCGAGCAGGGATCTCGTCCCGTCCACGTTCACCTTTATGGCCTCCTGGACCGGGACCCAGTCCCCTACCATGGCGGCCGAATGAAATACCTTATCCATCCCTTTTACGGCCTCGCGTACGGACGCGGGGTCATTGAGGTTGCCGCGGAATATTTCGACGCCGATACTCTCCAGGAACCTTGTGTCGCTCGTATCCCTGACAAAAGCCCTTACCCGCTCCCCTTTCTTTACTAGATCTTCGGCTATAAAACTGCCTATGAAGCCTGTTGCTCCGGTAACCAAATTATTCATTCGTGGCCTCCTCAGCCTTTGCGGTCTTTTTCCTTCTGAACTCCACCACCTTCTCCTCTATCTTGATCCCCTCTACAGCTGCATGCCCCATTGTAAAGAGAAGCGGTGCCAGCGGGTTAAACCTTCTTTGGGTTATATTCACAAAACCCATCGATGAGAGCATCTCCTCCATCTCCTTCTCGAATACATGATAGACATTACCTTCGACTATCTGGACTATACCGAAGACCAACCTTCCTAGAAGGTTGTCGCGAGATCCGTCGATTATCAGGAGTTTTCCTTCATCCTTCAACACCCTGCGCATCTCCGAAAGGGCTTTCTTCTGGTTGGGGTAGTGATGGAACGAATTGGAACATGTTACTATGTCGAACGTCTTTGACTCATATGGCAGGTTCTCCACATCCCCCACGACAAAATTTATAGATTCGCCGCCCTGCTTAGATCTAGCCCTCTCTATCATCTCGTTAGACAGGTCCACTCCGTGTATCTCTATGCCCTTGGTGACATTCCACAGTTTGTGGACGAATTTACCTGTGCCGCATCCTACATCCAGCACCTTTGCATCTTTTCTTATGTGCGGTAAAAGCTCTCTGAAGAATAGATTGTGGGACCTGTTGAATACTATCCTGTGGAGTATAGATCTGTCGTATTTTCTCGACCATCTGTCGAACCTCAGCCTGTGCTTCTTCTTGATCTCGATAGTCATATCTCACTCTCCTTGTTTTGTTATCTCTTTTATTATCATCCTAAGATCGTCGTCCGTCACGATCTTCTTTGTGACCGCAATTTCTTTAAAACGTCTGTATATATTCTCTATCTGCTCGTCCTTGTTATTTCTCGGCAGCTTATAACCGAGATACTTCATCCTGTCGAATATGGCATGCTTGCCGGAGTGGCGCCCCAGGACAAGCCTCGTTCCCAGCTGCCCCACATCTTCGGGCTTGATTATCTCGTAGGTGGTCCTGCTCTTTAAAAGCGCGGCCTGGTGTATACCGGCCTCGCTCGCGAAGACATTCTCGCCTACTATCGCCTTATTCGCCGAAACCCCCAGGCCCGTGAGCTCCGATACCAGACGGCTCGTCTTGAACAGCTCTTTCGAATTTATGTTGTGCTTGGCTTTGTAGCGCGCCCTTTTTGTATTGAGCGCCATCACTATCTCTTCCAGCGATGTATTGCCCGCGCGCTCGCCTATGCCGTTGACCGTGCACTGGACTATATTCACTCCGCTTTCTATAGCTGCAAGCGCGTTTGCTACCGCCAGGCCCAGATCGTTATGAAAATGAACGCCGAGAAAGGCCTTGCTTAAATTCGGTACGTTCGCCTTTATGCCCGCTATGGCCTCTTTTACCTCTTCGGGGACCATGCAGCCTACCGTATCCGGAAAACCCACCACAAGCGCGCCCGAGTCTATGGCCTCCCTGTAGACCTTATACAAAAAATCCGGCTCCGTGCGGGAGGCATCCTCGGCAGCAAGGACTATACTATCCGTAAATCTCCTGGCATATGATATAGCGCTTTTTATCTCGCTTATTATGTCTTCTTTCCGCTTATTTACGGAAAGCTTCCGCAGGATAGGCGAGGTCGGCATAAAGAGCGCCAGTCCCCATTTGCGGGCTCTCTTGAGCGCCTCTTTGGCGCAGTCTATATCCTCTTTCTTCGAGCGGCAGAGCGCGGTTATAACCGGGCGCTTCACCCTGGAGGCTATGAGCTGGGTCGCCTCGAACTCCTCTTTCGATGATACGGGAAAGCCCGCCTCTATTGAATCCACCCCCAACGCGCTCAGCTGGTGGGCTATCTTAAGCTTCTCTTCGACATTAAGGCCGGCCCCGGGAGCCTGCTCCCCGTCCCGGAGGGTCGTATCCCCTATAAAGACCCTGTTCTGCTTCTTTATCGTGTTTATGAGAAGGTCTCTTACCGTGCCCCGTAATTTGTTTTCCAACGGAGATAATCCGTCTTCGCCGGTCATCTTTTCCGCATTTTCCGAATATCTTCTTAATGAGTATCCATTCGCCGACTTCGTTCTTTTCGAAATATGTATGGCCGATCCATTGCAGGAGGTAACCGAAGAATATATTGATAAGTCCTGTGGCGCGGTTTACCGTAAAGAGCTGGTATATGCCGAAGAACGCGAGCGGGACGCCTATTATATGGAGTATCCTGTCAACGTTATTCTTATGGCGCGAAAGGTAGTCTGAGACAAACGCCTTTATAAGTCTTAGCATATATAGGGTGTATTATATCATAATACACTATATATATCAAGCAATGTATCCCTGTAGGTGATATACTGAATATTGTGTAAATTCGTATTTGATTGAGCTTGTTCTTTC
>CAZKWI010000046.1:0-14621 GCA_964556455.1 uncultured Planctomycetia bacterium
GCGGGAATGACATGGTTTTGAGCTTGTCTCCGCGTAAAACATTATACATCACCATAATATGACTACTTCTACGATGAAATATTGTTATAGAAAGGAATCTACTGCCAAACCATGGTCATATTGGCGAAAAATGAGCGCGAACTCAAAACAATGCCGCTTGTCCTCCGTAATAAGCATAGCTTGCTTTTTTAAATAAGATGATATACACTTCCCTTATGGGCCCGAAAAATATTAGTATGTTAATAAAAAGCATAAAAAATTTTATTCGCCAGATTCTTTCAATATTTATGTATTTCATAAATAAGCTATCCGGGAAGCAAAATCGCACGCATTGTCACTGGTTGTGGGATGAGGTTTTTATAAATGAACATGGGGATGTTTATTCCTGTTGTCATACGGGAATTGGAATAATTGGAAATATTTATGCGCACGACCTGCGTTATATCTGGTCCAAATCTGTTAAATTAAAACTTTACCGCTGGCTCTCTTTGCGCGGGCTGTTATCCTGTTTCTGGGAATGTTCTCTGCTTTCGCACAAAGAAAAGTCAAATATTATCACTATTAAAAAGGCGGCTGATTATCCGAAAAGGGTCCATATAGAATACGGGACATTCTGCAATTTTCGCTGCCGCATGTGTCAACAGGACCATAAATCAAAAATTGCCCTAGACAATGAGGCCTTACGGAAAAATATAGATTGGACACTTGTGGAAGAGGTGGTGCTTCAAGGCGGTGAAATTCTCGCTATGGAAAGCGGCAAGGAGCTGTATCGTTTTCTTACAGAACAGCTTAAAGTAAAAGTTAATTTGATCACTAATGGTGTGTTGATCGATGATGAATGGGCTGACCGTCTAATGAGGGGTTCTAACTGGGTTGAAATATCGGTAAATGCTTTTACCGAAAAAACCTATAAAATAGTCAATTCTGCTTCCACTTTCGATAGGGTCATTGGCGTGATCAAGCTGCTTGTGGCACTAAAACAGAAATATAAATCCGGAACGTTGATAAGGTTTCACTTTACCATTATTCCCGCAAACATTCACGAAATAGCCTCTGCCATACAATTGGCCGATGATCTGGGTTGCGACATCATCACATACTCCTACGACATTTTATCAGTACCATCTTTTCTCAAGAAAAACGAGCGCATGAAGGAAGATCTAAAGAAAGAGATCTATAATATGATCAATAAAGAAAAGTTGAAGATAAAAATCAGGGGTAATCATTTAGAGCAGCTTGGCCTTATAAGTAATACAGACCACAGAAGAATTTTGGACAACTTTCCATAGTAGCCCATACCAACACTGAGCCACCAGAAGAAAAAACAGGGCAGGTACTTAGTACCTGCCCTGTTTTTCTGGTCTCTGTGTAACTCTTAGTACATACCGCCCATTCCACCCGGCATTCCGCCCGGCATCCCGCCCGGCATTGCGGGGGCAGGCTTATCTTCTTCCGGTAGATCGGTTACCATAGCCTCTGTGGTTATCATGAGGCTGGCTATGGACGCGGCATTCTGTAATGCCGTCCTTGTAACCTTTGTTGGATCGATGATACCGGCGTGTATCATATCAGCGTACTTATCGGCCTGAGCGTCATATCCGACATGAGTCTTCTCTTCTTTTATACGCTGTACGACCACTGATCCTTCGAGCCCGGCGTTCTCCACTATCTGGCGCGCCGGTTCTTCGAGTACGCGCTTTATAATGGAAGCGCCTGTCATTTCATCGCCGTCAAGATTAACACTCCCTACCGCGTTTATGCAGCGAAGGAGCGCTACTCCGCCGCCGGGGACTATCCCCTCTTCAACGGCCGCGCGTGTAGCATGCAGGGCATCTTCCACTCTTGCCTTCTTCTCTTTCATCTCGGTCTCTGTAGCGGCGCCGACGTTGATCACGGCCACTCCGCCTGAGAGTTTCGCGAGGCGTTCCTGGAGCTTTTCTCTGTCGTAATCAGAGTCGCTCTCTTCTATCTGTTTCTTTATCTGGGATACACGGCCGTTTATATCATCAGTCTTGCCCGCGCCTTCAACTATAGTGGTGTTTTCCTTGTCTATAGTTATGCGCTTGGCTCTGCCGAGATCCTGGAGTGATACATTCTCAAGCTTAATACCAAGGTCCTCTGTCACGGCCTTGCCGCCTGAGAGAACAGCTATATCCTCCATCATGGCCTTTCTCCTGTCACCGTAACCCGGCGCCTTAACAGCGCAGCAGGAGAGTGTCCCTCTTATCTTGTTGACAACCAGTGTAGCCAGTGCTTCGCCCTCTGTGTCTTCGGATATAATAACAAAAGGCTTGCCCGTCTTGGCTATCTTCTCTAAAAGGGGTAACATGTCTTTTAGGTTGGATATCTTCTTTTCGAAGATCAGGATGTAGGGGCTCTCCAGCACTACTTCCATCCTCTCCGCGTCTGTCACGAAATACGGAGAGAGGTAGCCCTGGTCAAACTGCATACCCTCCACCACTTCGAGGCTTGTATTCATGGACTTTGCTTCTTCAACGGTTATTACGCCGTCTTTTCCTACCTTTTCCATCGCCTCGGCTATCAGGTTGCCTATCGTCGGATCGTTGTTCGCGGCGATCGTGGCGACCTGCTCTATCTCTTTCTTATCCTTTACATTCTTGGAAAGCTTCTTGAGCTCATCAAAAACCGTCTCTACAGCCTTCTCGATACCTCTCTTAAGGGACATTGGATTTGCGCCTGATGTAACATTCTTAAGGCCTTCTTTGAATATCCCTTCCGCTAATATAGTAGCGGTGGTGGTGCCGTCACCGGCCAGATCAGAGGTCTTTGAAGCTACTTCCTTCACCATCTCTGCGCCCATGTTCTCATAGGGCTCTTTCAACTCTATCTCCTTGGCTACTGTCACGCCGTCCTTGGTGACGGTCGGTGAGCCGAACTTCTTGTCGATCACTACATTCCTGCCTTTGGGGCCGAGCGTAACCTTTACAGCTCTGGCGAGTTGCTCTACTCCGCGCTGCATGGAACGCCTGGCGTCTTCATTGAACTTCAACTGCTTTGCCATCTTTACGTTTCCTCCTCGTTTTGTCAGGCTGAAGCCTGACCTACTTCGGTATTACTATTGTACTATCGCTACGATATCTTCTTCACGCAGCATCAGGTACTCTTCGCCCTCAACAGTAAGCTCGGTCCCTGAATACTTCCCGAACAGTATCTTATCCCCTACTTTCACTTCTAAAGGGACAACCTTCCCATCCTGGACCTTGCCTTTACCTATGGCTACTACCCTTGCTTCCTGCGGCTTCTCTTTCGCGGTATCCGGGAGCACGATCCCGCCCTTTGTCTTCTCTTCAGCTTCCAGGACCTTCACCATCACCCTGTCTCCCAGAGGCTGGATCTTCTGTGTCGCAACTGTCATACTCACTACCTCCTTCTTGTGTTAAAAATAGCACTCCTATACTGTGAGTGCTAATTATACAGAAAATAACCGTTATTGTCAAGTTTTTTTTAGGGACTTACTTTATGCGCTTATACCGTCCTCCCTGGCCCTATTTTGTCAATTCAGCATATATATTCAGGTCTCTTTGCTTCCCTCGAGTATCCAGATTACGCAATTCGGGGTGTCTAGACCCGCCATATTCGACAAATTCAACCTTTTTGAAGCCTATATGCCCGGCCAGTAAAGCCAGTTCCTCTTTGCAAAAAAAATGTCTGTGCCCGTACATTGTATATGCTTCGTCCTTACCCTGCAATGCGTGGTGCTCTCCTTTTTCACACCTGTAATGCTTTTTCAGAACTCCTGATAATCCGGGAAACGATAGGCGCAATACACCGCCAGGCCGTAACGTCCTGTAGCATTCCGAAAGAAAAATAATGCTGTCACACTGGTCCAGGTGTTCTAAAAAATCTTCTGAAAATCCAAAACGGAAAAAGTTACGAGGAAATGGATGCCTCTTTATTAAATCCACTTTCATAAATGTTATATCTTTTGTGCTTTTCTGTTCTGACCAGATATCTTCCCTTACATCCACATTGAGCCAGTCTTTTAAAAAATTTGAACCGCAGGCATACTGTATTTTTCTGGGAAGGTTATCTGCTGCACAGTTCTGTGGCAGTATATCTTTGATCCGATATTGTTTCTTATTTAGCTTTATAATGTCGTATCCAAAAAGATTAAAAAAATTACGAACGGCAATTTTTGCAAAACGGCGCAAAGGACGTCTCCTTTTTTAATAATGGGTCTGTTTTAATTCGTGTATTATCCTCAATCCTTTAAGGGTAAGGTCTGGTTCAATTTTTTTTATGAAAGTTGCGTATTTTGCAATTAGGGCGGCATCGCCGCCTGTTGTTATCACGACCGGTTTTGTCTTGAACTTGCCGGATACCCTTCTAATAATGCCGTCACAAAGTGACCCGTAACCGTTCAAAAGGCCGCTGCGCATACTGTCTTTGGTATCTTTGCCTATAAGCGAATTGGGTCTTTTTACCTCTATTTTAGGTAAAAGCGCTGCTCTCTTTGAGAGGTTTTCCAGTGATAGCCTTATGCCAGGAAAAATAAGCCCCCCTAAGTATTCATTTCTTTTTGAGATGCAATCAAAAGTAACTGCGGTTCCGAAATCGATCACAATTAATGGTTTTTTTGCTCTTTTATTATATAAAATAGCTGCTGCAGTTGCATTGACCAGCCTGTCCTGCCCGACCTGTTGGGGATGGTTATATAAGTTTATTATGGGTACCTTTATATTCCTGCCGACAATAAAGATGTTCTTCTTAAAAACTCTCCTCATTATCTTCTCCAGCTGTATAAGAGCATCGGGCACAACGCTCGTAATAATAATGTCCTTAACATGGCTCCTATATGGTAGCTTATAAATCTCCGAGGTGCACTTGGTGAAAAAACCAACCGTCTTTGTCGGGATGCTGTGCCGCGATATAAGGTCGTTATCCCTGAAGACACCGAATGTAATATTGCTGTTTCCTATATCAACCGCTAATAACATAATGCATGCTTCCTTTTTTGTACCCGGAATCGATCAATATCTAAGAAAGTTTTCTGTAACTTATTATATCCTTAGGGAAAAACATGAAACGTTCAAGCAAAATATTGCCATCAGGAAAAAGTCCCTTAATTTCTTTTTCGGTTAGAAGCCTGATATCGTCTAAAAATCTTTCAACGGCTGCTCTTGACGGGCGCGTTATCAACCCCCATAATGTAAAATTACGGATTAACGCCTTCTGGGCGCCCCTGGGAAGCCAATGTATAAATGGAGCGATCAAGTGCGGCTCGATAAAAAAATATTTGTTCGGTGTCTCAATGAAATAAGCGGGCGCCACTCTCCTTATCTCGTCTGCAAGAAGGCGCTGGGACCCTAAATCATTTAAATGTTCTATAACAGAATTACAAAAGACTATATCAAAAGAAAAATCTCCGAAAGGCAAATGCCTTCCGTCAGCCACGACCCAATCGTTAATATACCCTGGCAGCTTGTCCTCCGGGCCTGGTTTGAATAAATTCACGATCGTAATTTGCGGCATGGGTAATTTCTCTTTTTCAGCAAGCTGCCATATCGAAGGATGGCCGCCAATATCAATTATCTTAGTAGAGGGAGCTATATCGAATAATCGATAAAAAGTATGCATCCGTTTTATGCGGAAAGGAGTTGTGAAAAATTTGTATACAGTGGAAATATTCATTTGTGATTTATCCTGCCTTTAAAAAACTGACTATCTCACCAACGATACATCGCCAGCCAATACCCTTTCATTAAGTCCGTTGTCTAATCTTACTACAAGAGCGCCAGTATCGTCAACATCTATCGCCTGGCCCTCTATAACATGCGCTTTACCGCCCACTCTTATGCGCCTTCCCAGTGTACACGAAAACCCTTTCCATTCCTCTATTATCTTTCTGAATTGACCTTTTTTAAACAAACTGTAATGCTTTTCCACGTTTTCAAGCAGTCTTTTAGCAATATCTGCCTTTAAAAATTTTTCATCCGATTCTTCGGATATGGAAGTGGAATTCTCGGGCAGCAGTGATTTCCTTGTATTTACATTTATGCCTATGCCCAATATAACAAATGATGTCATGTCCTGCTCAGCTTTAAGCTCTGTGAGTATGCCGCATAGCTTCTTTTTACCTACGAGTATGTCATTCGGCCACTTTATTAGAGCACGCAGTCCAGCGGTATCCCTTATGGTTTGAGCAACGCTTAACGCGGCCACGAGGGTAAGTTTTGAAACCTCGGTAGGAATAAGCTTGGGCCTCAATATCACTGAAAGATATATGCCGCCTCTAGGAGAAGACCAGCTCCGGCCCATGCGCCCTTTGCCCTTTGATTGCTGTTCTGCAACAATAACGGTGCCTTCTTCGCCGCCTTCTTCGGCAATTTGGCATGCCCTGTCATTGGTGGAACTGACTTTTTCATAAGTATATATAATTTTGCCTAAAATTTTTGTCTTTAACCCCCATTTTATCTCATGCGCCAGTAATTTATCCGGTATGCTGACAAGCCTGTAGCCAAGGTGCGGCTGGGCCTCAATTTCATAACCGATACGGCGCAGATTCTCCACGTGTTTCCATACACTCGCTCGAGTAACATTAAGCCCTTTTGAGAGGTCTTCTCCAGAAACGTAACCGCTATTCGATTCTTTAAGTACCTTTAGTATCTTTTCTTCCATAGCCCTTCTTCAGTTTCTTAATCTGGTCCCGCAGTACTATGGCTTTCTCAAATTGCAGATTGCGCGCAGCTCTTTCCATATCGCCCTGCAGTTCTGCGACCAAGTTATGGATCTCGTGCGCCTCTTCCGTCTCTCCGGCTATAACGTTTATCAGTTCTTTTGCTTTCCTGTAAGACTCTACACCTTCTTTTACGGCCCTCTTGATAGTCTTGGGTATGATCTTATGGGCCTTGTTATACTTAAGTTGTATACCCCGCCGGCGGTCGCTTTCTTCTATAGCGCGTTTCATCGAGCCGGTTATGATATCCGCGTACAATATAACAGAACCGTTGACATTTCTCGCGGCTCTACCGCCCACCTGTATAAGGGAGGTCTGACTTCTTAAGAACCCTTCTTTGTCAGCATCCAGAACCGCGACCAAAGAAACTTCAGGAAGATCCAGCCCTTCTCTCAGCAGGTTTATTCCAACAAGGCAATCGAACTTTCTCAGCCTGAGGTCGCGCAATATCTCTACCCTCTCAAGCGCGTCTATCTCGGAATGGAGATATTTTACTTTAATACCTGTTTCCCTGAGATACATGGCAAAATCTTCGGACATCCTCTTTGTAAGTGTTGTGACTAATATCCGTTCGTGTTTCTTTGCGCGTGTTTTTATCTCTTTTATAAGGTCGTCTAGCTGGCCTTCAGTTGGCCTGATTATTATTTCAGGATCCAATAACCCCGTGGGTCTTATTACCTGTTCAATAACATTTACGGACTTCTTCAGTTCATAGTCCGAAGGCGTTGCGGATACATAGATTGTCTGGTTCGTAAGAGATTGAAATTCTTCGAATTTAAGAGGCCTGTTATCCAGGGCTGAAGGCAATCTAAAACCATACTCGACAAGAGTTTCTTTTCTTGCTCGGTCGCCTAAATACATGCCGCGCAGCTGCGGAAGAGTAACATGAGACTCGTCTATGATAGTAATAAAACCCTCGGGGAAATAGTCTATAAGACATGCGGGCCTTGAGCCGGCAGGCCTTCCTGTTAGGTGCCGTGAATAGTTCTCTACGCCACTGCAATACCCCAGCTCCTCGAGCATCTCGAGGTCGTACTTTGCCCTCATCTCAAGCCTCTGAGCTTCCAGGAGCTTATTGTTCTCCCTTAAGAATTTCAGGTGTTCTTTTAGCTCTTCTGTTATCGTCTCTTTCGCGCTCTTAAGTTTTGCTTCGGTCGTAACAAAGTGCTTCGCGGGATATACGGCTGTCTTCTTGATATCTCTTATCGCCTTGCCGGTCAGGGGATTGATCTCCCTTATCCTCTCTATCGCATTTCCTGATAACTCCACTCGCAACGCCGTAGTCTTGTAGGCGGGAAATATTTCGACAACATCGCCCCTTACCCTGAAATGGGCCCTCACAAATTCATAGTCATTCCTCGTATAATGAATATCCACCAACGCCTTAAGCATTGCTTCCCTGGAAAAGGCTTTTCCTTTCTCCAGAAAAAGAAGCTGGTCTTTATAATCTTCGGGAGACCCCAAACCATATATACAAGATACGCTGGCAACCACTATCACATCATCGCGCGACATAAGTGAGCTTGTCGCCGAAAGCCTCAGCTTGTCTATCTCGTCATTTATGGAAGAGTCCTTTTCAATGTAAGTGTCCGTCTGCGGGACATACGCTTCCGGCTGATAATAGTCATAATAGCTTACAAAATATTCAACGGCATTCTCAGGAAAAAATTCCTTGAATTCGCCGTATAGCTGGGCTGCAAGCGTCTTATTATGAGATATTACAAGGGCCGGTTTTCCGATATTCGCTATCACGTGAGCCGCGGTAAAGGTCTTTCCGCTTCCTGTAACACCCAGCAGAGTATTGTGGTTCTTTCTGGAAAGAAGTGCCTCTGTCAGCTCCTTTATGGCCTTAGGCTGGTCGCCTTTCGGCTTCATGCTTGCTATCAGCTTAAATTGAGCCATAGACTTCCAGCGACGTGTCGAGTGATCTTGCGGAATGTGTTATAGAGCCTATCGATATGACATCCGGCTTGCATTTTGCGTACTCTTGTATGTTCTCAAGGGTGATGTTGCCTGATACTTCAAGTAATGTCTCTTTTGAATACCCGCCTCTTAAGCCTACTGCTTTCTTTATATCTTCCGGTGTCATATTGTCCAGCATTATTATGTCCGGGGCCCCTTTTAACGCTTCCTCGAATTCTTCTAATGTCCCGACTTCTATCTCTATCTTGGTGTTCTTCTGCACCTTCTTTCTTACATCTTTCAACAGCAGGCCCAATGGTCTTTGCTTGGAATGTGCTATCTTTAAGTGGTTATCTTTTATAAGAACCTGATCCCACAGGCCCATGCGGTGATTGTATCCGCCCCCCACCTTCACCGCATACTTTTCCAGGTACCTTAAACCCGGAGTGGTCTTTCGCGTATCCATGATCTTAACGCCGTATGGTTCGGCCTGTTCTACGAACCTGGCCGTTTCAGTGGCAATGCCGCTCAACCTTGAAAGAAAATTGAGCGCCGTCCTCTCGGCTGTAAGAATAGGCCGGGCAGGTCCTTCCAGGTAACAGAGAACCTTTCCATCATGGACAGTGTCGCCTTCGTTCACCTGCGGCTTAAACCTGATCTCTCTGCTCAGCGAATCGAATACCGCCTCGCATGCCGGCAGGCCACAGGCAACGCCTTCTTCTCTTACAAGGATATCCGCCCTTATTTTCGCTGTTTTCGGCACCAGCGCCGCGGTCGTGACGTCCAGCGAGCCTATGTCCTCCTTCAGCGCGGCGTTTACGGTATTTATTACAGCTTCTTTATTTAATTTCATTGTTCGCACTCCCTGGACAGCACTCTTGTTATAATAGATTCTAGCCTGTAAATAAACCGTTTAAGATAGAGATAATGCCAGACATTCAACATCTCTCTTAAAGAGGCTTTCTGTTTATCGGCTTTATAATATCTGCTTATATCACTTTTTGTTATACCTCCGAAATGAAGTGTTTTGAATCTTACTTCTTCCCCGGTTGCGCGCATCTTTCCATAGGGGGTATTACCTTTAAACGTTATTCTTTTTACCCCGTCCCGCATTTCAAACATGCCCTGGTCCAGGCCCATATAATGGTCATAAAACGCTCCTTCCTGTATCGCGGCGGTATTGACTATCTTATAGCGCCCCTGCCTGGAAAACAGTTCAAAGGCGTACATATCGGAAAAATGCGGTCTGCCGCCCCATCTGGAACTAATCGTAATATCCTCCCTTTTATACAAATCCATAAGGAAACGGCAGAATTCATCCAAGGCCCCTATATTGTTCAATAAGAAAAATCCGGCAAAGCTATGATCGTGCTGCGGGGTTGGTTTCGACAGAGAAAAATCGAACCCGCCCAGCCTCTTAAATTCTTTGTCGAGATCGCAATAGATCATGACGTCTCTTTCTACATGCGCACATCTTTTTATACCACGTGCCGCTATGAAATCACGCAAAATAAACCACCTCTGAAAACACCGAAGTTCAAACTTGTACGGATTTACGCTGTTGTGCTTGTAGCGCTTTTTAAACTCGAGCGCGCTGTCGTAATAGTCGCGGTAATCGTGCTGCTCTAACCACCTTCCGGGAATATGGCAGTGTTTATCGCCCACTAATATGACGGTGGCATCCGGGTTGCTCGCCTTTGCCTGCTTCAGCATATAATAAAGAGCCCAAGAATAACCTAAATTTATTGATATAATATTCATTATAATAATATCGTTATATTAACTGCCATCAGCTTCAAATAATAACATATTAAAACACATTTTTTACCATGTGTCAATCTTAACATTCTGTGTCGCAAAGGGTTATGTGCGACCGCCCACAACCTTGACACTATATCTGCAATAGTATATACTTTAATACGATATAAGTAGTTTGATAAAATGGGGTTTCTTAAATGTATGAATCGGAAAAGAAGATATTTAGGACGTTAAACATATTTTTTGATATACTTCTTGTCGCACTTGCGTTCTATATAGCCAGGGTCACGCGCGATATGGTCATCGGCTTTGGGCTGTTCGGTTTAAAAGCTCTTGTATCGCCTGCCGTTACCCGCTCAGTCCTGTTCGCCATGGCCATATTCTATCCAGCGTTGCTCTATTTTAACCAGTTCTACCCCACCATCAGGATAAGAAGATTCCAGGATAAGATATATATACTTCTAAAAACCATTTTTCAGCTTGCTGTGATCGTAATGTCGCTGTCTTTCATATCCAATGTGAGGTTCAATCGCACCCTTATCGCCTTTTCATGCCCTGCGCTTTTAATTCTTGCCACAACTAAAGAGATGGTGCTGAGTAGGCTCGCCAGTTATAGACAAAAGAAGGGGCATCTCAAATCAACCCTATTGATAGGCGATCAACGGCATATTGATTCCATATTAAAAAAAATACGCGAAGAGGACCTTTCTCTTGCTGTAACCAGGGAATTCCATGCGGCATTAAAACATGATGGCAATGGCGGCCAAAATGAATGTTTTTTGAGCATAAACACAGATGAAATCATAGATATTCTGGAAAAAAAACCGGTCGAGCTCGTAATTATAGCTGGTTTTCAGGGTAACGAAGACCAGATCAAGGACATACTGGTAATATGCGAAGAAAGAGGCGTCGAAGTATGGCTGGAGAGTCCCCTTCTAATAAGAAAAGGCTCGAGAACAAGTTTCGGTTATCTGTCTAACATACCCATGGTCGTATTTTCCACCGCCCCAGGTTACGACTGGCAGATGCTTTTGAAGACATTGTTTGATTATATGATAGGCATCCTATCGCTGCCTTTTTTTTGTATAATCTATATTTTTGTCGCCATAGGCACAAAACTGTCTTCTCCCGGCCCTGTCATTTTCAAACAAGAAAGGGGTGGATTATATAGCAAGCCATTTGTCTTTCTTAAATTCAGAACCATGACCGATGACGCCGAGCAAAAAAAAGATGAACTACAAAAATTTAATATTATGAAAGGCCCTGTTTTCAAGATCAAAGATGATCCACGCGTCTTCCCCTTTGGTAAGTTCCTGCGTAAATACAGCCTTGACGAGCTTCCACAGATAATTAATATTCTCAGAGGCGAAATGAGCGTAGTGGGACCAAGGCCTCTTCCTGTTGAAGAAGTAAAAAAGATCAGGGGTGCCGACAGGAGGCGCCTCAGCATGAAGCCTGGCTTAACGTGTCTATGGCAGATAAGCGGCAGGAGCGATATAACAGACTTCGATAAATG
Organism: uncultured Planctomycetia bacterium; assembly: GCA_964556455.1. Taxonomy (GTDB): domain Bacteria; phylum Omnitrophota; class Gorgyraeia; order JABMRJ01; family JABMRJ01; genus CAZKWI01. Next base: position 11,874 of record CAZKWI010000046.1, read on the forward strand.
GGTTAAGTTGGACTTGACATACATAGACAAATGGTCTGTTGTGCTAGACATGAAAATATTTGCAAAGACCATATTCGCGGCCCTGATCAAAAGAAAAGGGGCTTATTAAATCCCGCGCTTTTACGACTGGTTGTGCCGATGATTAGGATAATCTCTGAAATAGCCGATAAAATAAGATTGGATAAGGATTCCTCCGAAATTTTAAAAGGAGGGGTTACGACATTTGTTTTAAAATTGAGCGGTTTTTTGTTTTCATTCATTTATTATTTGATATTGGGGCGTTTTTATGGTGCTGAAATCGTGGGCATTGCCGCTTTGTCGATAGCAATTGTAATGATTTTTTTTGACCTCGGCACAATAGGCACAAACATATCAAGTGTGCGTTTTATAGCGAAAGCGGCTTCTTACAAAAAGACCGGTGAAATCCTCCAAATTTATAATAAAATCCTTGCCATCGTCTTGCCCGTTTCGATCTTTTTGGGTGTGGTCGTCTTTTTGTCAGCCCCATTCCTGGCTCACGGTGTATTTAGAAAACCTGTGCTTGTGCTACCGCTCAGAATCATGGCCCTGTGCATACCATTCGCTGTATTCAATCGTGTTAATTCTGCCTCTCTAAGAGGTTTAAAAAAAATACGCGATTCTTATATTTTCACAACGGTCTTTACGCCGTTCGTAAACACTATAGGGCTATCAATACTGACCCTATTGGCGATCCGCAATTACTTAACTCCCATTTATGCAAATCTGATAAGCGCAATACTATGCGGGATGATAAGTTATGTTGTTTGGATAAAAAGACTGCGCCCGCTGAACTCAAAAGGTACGGGTCCAGGCAACAGCATTGCATTCCGCGAAATATTAAGCACATCTTTTCCGATGTTCGTTACTTCTATTACAATACTTCTTTTAGGGTGGATGGACATTATCATGCTTGGAATATACAAAACTTCATCGGAGGTGGGCATATACCGAGTTGCCATGAAAATGGCTGTGCTTTCGGGCCTTACCCTTTCGGCTGCTATCAGCATTGCCGCTCCAAAATTCGCAGAATTATATGCATCCAAAAAAAATCTGCAGCTGAAGAAATCGGTTAATTTTTGTTCGGCCCTTGTGTTCTGGTCGTCGCTTCCGATAATAATATTCCTGGTCATGCTGGCAAGGCACATTATGGGATTATTCGGAAGCCAATTTACAGCAGGAAACACAGCGCTTATTATTCTTATAGCTGGGCAGTTTGTGAATGTAGCGTGCGGGCCTGTAGGCATATTACTCAATATGACAGAATATCAGAAAACGCTAAAGAATATAGTACTGACTGCAGCCGTTCTGAATCTTGCACTAAACGCTGTACTCATACCCCGCTACGGAATTGAAGGAGCGGCTACTGCAACAAGCTTAAGTATGATATTCTGGAATTTCGCAACATCGCTCTTCGCATACAGGAAGTTTGGTTTTTGGGTAGGGTTTTTGCCGGGATTTTTAAAGCGTAAGGTGGCATAAGAATGTTTCCGAATTTTATAATCGTAGGGGCCCCGAGGTCCGGAACAACTTCTTTATATCATTATTTGAGAGAACATCCTCAGATTTTCATGCCTTCGATAAAAGAGCTCAATTTTTTCGGAATAAACAGTTTTCGGTTATCGCTAGATGCATACAAGAAATTCTTTGATAACGTTCGGGGTGAAAAAGCTGTCGGCGAAAGCTCTCCTGCCTATCTAAGATCCAATAATGCCGCGCACGAAATAAAAAAGCTTTTACCTCAGTGTAAAATAATCATAATACTCCGCAATCCTGCAGAAAGAATATTTTCTGATTTTATCCATATAAGGTCAGAAGGTTATTTTGAAGGCTTCGATTTTGACAGATTTCTTAAAGAAAAACCCAAATCATCCGGCGGACATTATTTCAGCCACGCGGAGGAGATAGAGAGAGGCATGTATTACAAGCATGTTAAGACCTATCTGGACCTTTTTGGAGATAAAAGAGTTAAGATCTTCCTTTTTGAGGATCTGAAAAATGGCGCCCAGGCCCTGCTTCGGGAAATATTCATATTTCTGGAGGTTGACCCCGCTTTTACGCCTAATACAGAGAGGAAGTTTAACGTAAGCGGCAAGCCCGTTTTGCCATGGCTTCCGGGCTGGATTATTGTCTTAACAAAGATTATAGGTATGTTTATACCCCATATATATAGGACCGAAATCAGGCAAAAGCTGCTCAGAATCAATGTGGGCCGCAAAAAAGACAGGTTATCGGATCAGGCAAAAGCATATTTACTGAGTTTATATAAAAACGATATTTTAAAGCTTCAGCAGCTTATAAAGAGGGATTTGGGTGGATGGTTAAGATAACTTCGATATTGCGTATCACAGAATTCGTGCTCTCTAGTGTGGTTTGGCTTTTAGGTTTGATGACATCAATCATAGCCCGCAATCGTCTCAATAATAAAAGGAGTGAGAGCCTTGTTATAATACGCATAGACAATATGGGGGATTTTGTGCTTTTTATGCCTCAGTTAGAATATATAAGTAAAAAATATAAGGGTTATAAGGTAACTCTTCTATCACAGGATTATGTCAGTTCTTTGGCCAGAAATTGTCCGTACATTCATAATATTATAACCATAAACAAAAAAAGATATGTTAAAAACGTTTTTTATAGACTTGGCCTTCTCTTTCACTTGCTACGCCAGGGGTTCAAAATATGCATTTACTCCACTTACTCAAGAGAACTAATTGGAGACGAACTGGC
>CAZKWI010000047.1:0-3641 GCA_964556455.1 uncultured Planctomycetia bacterium
AACATTTTTTATAGTCTCCGCCTTCGGCGGAGCCGATAAAAAAGTGTTATGTAAGCCCTACATCCCTCCATAAATAATAAAGCCGCCCCGCAAAATAAAAAGTAAAAGTTTTAAAAGCTAGTTATTAATTCTTGACAAAACTAGCGTTTTTGTTATAATATCTCTAAGCTTACCATATGATACTATGCAATAATGGCTAAATACCTCATACTTCTAATAATAATACCCGCACTTATTTATCTCTCTATGTCAGGATGCAGGGCTCAGGCGGGCCCTGGAGAGAAATTGAGCTCTGAGCTGCTCCAGCTGGCAACCTCCAAGGAGCCCGGGAAGTTCGCAAAAGAGCATGGAATGACCTTGATAAATGGTACGATAAAGGTCATTATTGCAGTAAAGAGCGGCATATCTGATCTGGATGATTTCGCAGGCGAGATCAGGCGATATGGCCTCAAGGAAGTCATGATAAACAAAGATCTCATCACGGCAAATGTCCCGGTCGTGTATCTTGTCTCTTTAAGCGAAGAAAAATACGTCAAACATATAAGAAGGCCGCGTAAATTCTGGAAGATGTGATGACAAACATATACAATAAATTAAGCGGTAATATCCCGGCTCGAGTGTCATTGGTTTTTATCGCTATCTTAATAATAACACCCCAGCCTATTTCCGCGCAGGACATAACTCAAGAGACCTCCGATAAGATAGGAGGCGGCCTTAAATTCGCTATACACTCCACGAAATCCGCGCTTGCAGGCCCGGCATCCGGGGCCATGAGAGCGATGGCCGGCCCCGCAAAACAGGAACGTTTGAACGTCATCTTAGAATTAAGAAATGAGAAGATCGATCTGGAAAAGCTCTCTTCCTACGATGCGTCACTGGAAGCAAGATATAAGAACCTTGTAAGCATAAACGCGCCTGTAGGGAATATCGAAGATATCGTTGAAGAATTCGACGAGATCCAATACGCAAGGTTACCCAAGAAATTTTTCCCCTTAGCCGTAACGAGCGAGGGAGTAAACCTCACAGGTGCCAATACCTTTCATAATCTCGGCATAAACGGCCAGAATGTAAAGATAGCGGTTATGGACGTGGGCTTTAAGGGCCTGTCTAGCGCCCAGTCAAGCGGAGACCTGCCCGCCAGTCTTACAACAAGGGATTTTACCGGAAACGGCATCGATACCGAACATAAGCACGGGACCGGCTGCGCCGAGATCGTCTATGATATGGCGCCCGGCGCCGATCTATATCTTATAAAAATAGGCGATGAAGCGGATATCTATAACGCGCACGCTTATTGCGAGACTGAAGGCATCAGGATCGTAAGCATATCACTCGGGACGTTCGACGGTCCCGGCGACGGGACCGGTAATATCTGCAGCGCGATTGACGACGCGAAGGATGCCGGCTGCCTCATCGTTGCCTCCGCGGGCAATGAAGCGGTCCAGGACTCAGGCGGCACAAATATCGGATTTCACTGGAAGGGCGCGTTCACTGATTCCAACAGCAACGACATCCACGAGTTTCTTACGGGCGAAGAGGATAACGTTGTAGCCGCGGCCGCCGTTACAGACGATGACGGCAATCCCGTGGACGGGGAGCTGGCCGTCTATATGCGGTGGGATGACTGGCCCGGCGCGAACGTGGATTATGATCTATACGTGTATGAGTATCCGGGCGGGGGTTTCGTGGCGTCTTCTACGGGTACACAGAACGGCTCGCAGCCCCCTGAAGAATTTGTACAGGTCAATATCGTATCCGGCGGGGGATTATACAAAGTCCAGATGGAGAGAAAAAGCGGGGAACCCGCCGGCACAGAGATAGAACTCTTCACCGGGGGTGCGTGCGCGTTCTATCCGTTCGGCGGACGCACGTCGCCGATCGCGACATCAGATAGCAGTGTTATGGAACCGGCAACGGCGGCCAGCGCCCTCGCCGTAGGCGCCATCGATTACAGGAATTACACGACAGGCCCGCAGGAGGACTTCAGCTCGCAGGGCCCGACCAACGCCTGGAATGGAAACGCGGCCCGTGTAAAACCCGACATCTGCGGGCCGGACGGCACAACCACCATGACTTACGGTACCGGGAACTTCTACGGCACATCCGCTTCGGCACCCCACGTAGCTGCTGCGGCGGCATTGGTCCTTTCGGCGAATCCGAATTTAAACGTCGATGCGCTGCGGAGCTCGCTTGAAAGCAATGCCGTAGACATGGGCGCGGCCGGTAAGGACAATTTATATGGATGGGGCAGGGCCAGCTTAACCGAGGCCCAGGCTTACAGCGGAGTGGTGATAAATGAATTCCTGCCGAATCCCACCGCTGGAAATGTGGAGTGGGTAGAGCTTTATAATACCGGCCCTGTTGCTTTGGATATAGGCGAGTTTTACATCGATGACATACTCGGCGGAGGCAGTTCCCCGGTCCAGATACCGAACGGCACGACCATAGCCTCCGGCGGATATTACTCGATCACCGTCTATAACGGCGACGGGTACTTTAATAATAGCGGCGATACCGTGAATTTCCTGATGCCGGACGGGACTACCGTAATAGACAGCAAGTCCTATACCGGCACGACCGAGGGCCACTCCTATTACAGGTCTCCGGATGGGACAAACTGGGCCGGCAGCACGGACAGCACGCCTACAAGAGACGGCCAGAATGACCCGGGTGCTATAGAAGGACATGTTTATGAGTCGGACGGCTCGACTCCCATAAGCGGCGTGAGTAGAGGAGTCAATGATTATGATACGAGCCAGTTCATAAAGAGCGCCACTACTGACAGCCAGGGATTTTATCTTGTAGAGGGCATCGACGCCGGCAGTTACAGGATCATGGCGTATCCGCCTTATGGATACGCGCCCGAATACTACCAGGAGACAAATACATGGAGCGCGGCTGCAAAGGTAGACGTAAGCACCGCCTCTACAACGCAGGATATAGATTTTACACTAGACGCTGGAGGAGAGATAACCGGTTACGTCTATAAAGAGGATGGAACGACACCCGCGACCAACATGCCCTTTACCATCCACGCCTCGCCTTCGGACAGCCAATGGTCCGGGTTCGGGACAGGCTATGTGGATGCCAATGGAAAATATACCATAAGGGCCGCGTATGGCGGCCATAAATTAATGATCAGGCCGGGCGGTGAATATATCCCGGAATATTATAACTTAAAGAGCACTTTTGACGGCGCGGATATAGTTACAGTATCGAGCACGCAGGACCCGGGCAATATAAACTTTACGTTAAAACCCGGCGCCACTATCACCGGGATGGTATTAAATTCTTCACATAGCCCGGTGGCCAGCGTAGAGCTCGAATACACAAATGAAGAATATAGTATGAATAAGACTGCGACTACTGACGCTGAAGGAAGGTTTTTATTTAAAGGCGTCCCTTCAGGCGTAGCTGAACTACAGGCCATGCCTGATGTCTCGAGCGGGTATTCCTTCTCGCTCCCGTGGCCGTGCGACCACTTCTATTTTGAGAGGCCGCTCGACCATTCCGATTTCACCGTCGTCATAAAGGATGGCGCCCTGATAAGAAGTAATGTCAAGAATACAAGCGGTGTGGCCGTAGGCGATATAGAAGAGTTCATGGCTGCCGGCAAACCCGGTGAATGGTGGGGGGAGAAT
>CAZKWI010000047.1:3651-10260 GCA_964556455.1 uncultured Planctomycetia bacterium
TGAGGCGGACGGCTCTCTCGAATTCAGGCTCCCTAAAGGTGATTTTAAATTGTGCCTGTGGGATGATTCAGACACGTATAACGCGCTTCCCATGGATATCAGCGTCACCGATCCTTCCGCCACTATTGATCTTCCGTCAGATGTAACGGTCTACGATTCTACAACCGGCGGGAGTATCGCAGGCGATGTGAATAATCCAGGCAGCAATAGCAAGACCGGTAGTTTCTTTGTAGCGGCGTTCCCCGCGGGTTCCGCATTAGATACTACGACTATATACAGCCTTATGCACAACCCGACAGGTAAGTTTGAAAGAGACTCAGCGGGCCCGTTTACCCTTACGGCCCTTCCCGCAGGGACTAATTATGACGTATATCTGTGCGTCTTCAACGAATTCGATAACGGCCTTGAATCGATAGCCGTAAGGGATAGCGATAAGAATATCGCGTTAGCGACTACGGGCCTCGATCTCGATTACACATCACAAGGCGGCTCGGTTACGGGTAAGATCCTTGATAAAGAAGGGCAGGGCATAACAGGCGCCTATGTAGTCTTTATGAATGAGACCGATACAGAGATTACGGGTTTTACAATATCAGAAAAAGACGGAGAGTACGAAATTCACAACCTTGTCGCGGGGACACACAAAATACACGTTACGCATACAAATTACGATGATTTGAATTCGCCCACGGTCGTAGTGACGAACGGCGGGATAGCGACAGCAGGCGACATAGTACTAAGCTCGGTCGAGCAGGATGCGATAAGGGCCGCCTACGCCGCGATAGAGGCGGCATACCAGGCCGAGAACCTGGCCCCTTTGATGGCGCTCTTCAGGAGCGATTATCTCCATAACGGCAAAACCAAAGCGCTCGCGCAGCAGGAATACCAGTCGAACTTCACGGACCTCGAGAATATAGACCTCATAGTGAGCCTGCCCGGCATTACCATAAACGGCAACAACGCGATAGTGGAGGAGGACATAAGGCTCACCGCCACGGTTACCTCCACCGGAAAGCCGACCGAGATCTTCGTAAAGAACGATCTGCAATACTGGCGAAAAGATGACCAGGATAAGCTGTGGTACCTTTACGGGAACCAGAAACAGTTCGATGTGGCTGTCGAGACCATGTACTTTCATGACGGCAATTACAGGGTAGGCTTCTATCTGGAGAGCCCCTCTGTCGATGAGACTTCAGTCTCTGTGAACGGCCCTAATGTGAGCAATCAGGCCCTGGCTTACGATTCAGGGGATGACGAATGGCACTATGATGCCGATTTCGGCACAACGAAGCCCGATGTCGGCGACATCTATACATTTACAGTAGCCGGTCCGGGCGGGCCTTATACCCAGACCGAGATTGTAAGCGGAGTTGTGGAGGATTTCAGCACCTTGAGTTCGCCGATAGGCGGCGCCTCTACAGGGTTGGCCCCTAACTTCAACTGGGGCGCCGTAAACGGAGCGAAGTACTATTATATAGAGGTATTCAGCGGCTCAACAGTGAATTTTCCTGAAGTATGGTCGAGAGAGATAAATGGATCCGCGACATCTGTCACATTCAACGATGATGGCCAGGCGTCTGCCCCTCTCTCCCAGAACCAGGCCTATTGCTGGAGGGTATCCGCCTGCGATAAGAAGTGGAACTCGAGCGTGACAGACGTTGCTGCATTCAATACCAGCACATTAAGCGTCTCTATCTCCCCCGATGCCTGGAGCATCGGAGATGTAGCGATAGCCGAGATAAAGACGATGGCCGGCGCGGATAAGATAACCGTTACGAATGACGGCCAGCTTACTTCCAAATATTCGCTGAATGCCGTCAACCCGGCCGGATGGTCGGCATCCACAACCGCGGCTGGAGACGAAACGTACTTAGTAAACGCGGCGTTCGACTCTGATGGCGCGGGTATTACCTGGAGCGCCGCCAACCACGCGATATCGACGACTGCCGCGGCGGCCACGGCGACAAAGTTCGCCGGGGACCAGCAGGGGACAGGCGTCGCGGCAAGCCAGACGAGGAGACTCTTTTTACAGTTCCACGCGCCCACGAAGACCGCGATAACATCGCAGCAGAATATAGAGGTTATTATAACAGCAGAAGAGGACTGATAGATTTTAAATTTATTACGGAAGGAGGTGAAATAAATGAAGAAGGGTTTAGTGATTTGCTTAAGCATTGTGTTCTGTGCGCTATTTGCGCAGTCAGCTTACGCAGCATCTACGGATACCCTCAACATCACTGTCACGGTAACTCCGACTTTGAGTGTTGAGATCACCGAGACCGATCTGGCGCTGGGCACCATAGGCATAGGCGCCACAAAGGCGTCGACAGCAGCCGTCACCGTAACGAACGACTCAAGCGGCGTGGCTGAGACATATGAGTTGATGGTGACGAATCCGGCTGGCTGGAGCGCTGATACGACAGCAGGCACGAATCAATACGTGCTTAACGCCGCGTTTAACAGCGACAGCAGCGTAACCTGGAATCCGACAAACCATGCACTTTCGACGACTTCGGTCGAATGTACAGCTACAAAGTTTGCGGGTGACCAGACAGGCGCGAGTGTGCCATCAGGCGCAACCAGAAAGCTCTGGTTCCAATTCAAGGCGCCGACATCAACTGACGTAACGACGCAGCAGACAATGGTACTCACCGTTACGGCTACATTGCCGTAATAGTCCGTTATCTGTAAAGAACAGGTTGCGTAAAGGGGATGTTATGCGTACTCTAAAGAGGTGCGGATATCTTCTCCCTGCGGCTATAGGTATAGCCCTATTCGCCGCTACCTGCTATGCCGGAGGTTTAAGTACCGCCTTCAGCAAGGTAGAGGTGAAGAATTTAGTACCGGGCATTACCTATAGCACCGAGGAGACGATAGGGCTTCCTTTGGAGGTCAAGAACACCTCCGATTATGAGGTCGAGCTCAAGATAGACATACTCATGCCCCAAGAGGATGAGTTGAAGGATGGCTTTATGCCTATTCCCGACCTGGGCTGGATATCACTGGATGAAGACCATTTCTTCATCGAAGCGGGCGGGACCGGAAAGACCGACGTCTATATAGACATACCGAACGACGCGGACCATTTCGGCAGGAAATACGCCGTATATATATGGTCCCACACCGTGGGCCGGAGTATAGGTATGGGCCTTAAGAGCAAGTTATTTTTCACCATGGTTGACAGGGAAACATACGAAAGGATCAATGAAGAAGAATAAGATCGTAAATATTACACTGGGAATTCTGGTCTTCCTGGCGGGCCTCCCGTCTCCGGCATTCGGAGCGGGTTCCGATATCCTCCAGATCACTGTTTCCGTTGACGGGACCCCGCCGGTTACCACTGACGACTATGACAACAAGTGGCACAACGCCGATTTTACGATCACCCTTGACGCCGCCGATTCCCAAAGCAGCGTCAAGGATACCTATTATAAGTTAAACAGCGGCGCTGACCAGACTGTCGCAGCGGACGGGCATCCTGTGATCTCGGTCGAAGGGGATAATAATACCCTCGAATATTGGAGCGTGGATCTTTACAGTAATACCGAATCGCATAACACGCTTACCGGGATCAAGCTCGATAAGACGGATCCCCTTGTCAATATCTCAAGCCCGACCGATGAAGAGGCTTTCGGCGCAAGCCCGATAGATATCACGGGAACGGTATCCGACGCACTGTCCGGCATAAAGAAACTGGATATAGACGTAGACGGTACGATCTACAACCCTGTCGTAGAAGCGGACGGCAGTTTCAGCGTAGCCGATGTCCCTATCGCAGGCGGGCCGAATAGCATTAAGGCTATAGCGGAAGATAACGCCGTTAACGAAGCCCAGGATTCCGTAACGGCGTTCCTGGGATGGGTATTACATTTGGACATCCCGTACTCAAGCGTAGGCGCTTATTACAGCGGGGCCGCCAGCGCGCATATGATCCTGAGTTTTATAAGAGACAATGTAGCGCCGGGCGCACTGGGGCAGGATGAAGTTTACGATTACGGACATCCAAATAATTATCCGGCCAATTCAACTCTGGACGAGATGGATGCCCGGGCCGTGGATTACGCGCTCGGCCATTTCGATCCTTATGACCAGAGCGACCCGACCGGACAGGGGGACGCGTATAAGGCGTACAACTTCGCCATAAGGACATTCGAGACCGACAAATTCACCGATCCACTGGATGGCGTTCCCGGTGACGATAGACCCGTGGTGGATAAGCACAGTTCTCACTGAACACCCCAACACGCCACCGGCAGTGCCGGCCTACGGGAGCTATGGGCACTGGATCGTTGTAAACGGCGCCGCGACCAGCGAAAATCCCGCCCCTGAACCACATGTAAATCCGTGGTATACGCCTGACTTCACTGTCTACGGGCTTTGGCTGACCGATCCGGCTTCCGGAGGGATAGGCCAGGACCTGTATGTTACCGCTCAGAGCGCTCAAGATACCTATCTATTGCCGCTTGTAAGCTCTGACCAGCATAATGGTTACTACCTGCAGGTAGCAGAGCCACCCGAAGAAACGAGCGATGGACAAGTAGATATGGCAGAACCCGTGGTAAACGAGGAGACCATTAAGGTGATAGAGATAGCCCGGGAGATGGCTAAAGAAGAGGAGGCGCAGCTCTCATCTTTTGAGAAAAGAATTAACAGCGCAAAACGGCATATCTACGATGCCGCCCTGGTGGTGAACCTTGAAAACGACGCCAATAATTGCAAAGAAAATGCCCTCCTCGCTAATAGCGCAGATGATCTTTTGGCCTCGGTCTTTAAGTTCGGGGAAAAGCCGCCGATAGAACTCAACTGGAAAGATGTGGTCGACCCGTCGCTTTTGACCGACGAAGACTTTAGGGGCGCATTCGACGGAAGCCAGGCCAGGGAGTTCGTTAAGGTAAGGCGCGCGGATATGGCCGACAGCTATTATTATCTTATACCTTTCGATAAGTATGTAGACGGCCGGTTCCTGACCTACGCCGCCGTCATAGTCGATGCCGCGGACGGCTCGTTCAAGGAGGCATCCTGGGTCGAAGAACCGACGCGATTCATACAGGTAAATAAAGACGAGGCCATAAGGCTCGCGGAGAGCCTTGATCCATTGATGCATGGAGCGGCAATAGAGTCAGAGCTGATCTGGGAACCCGGCAGCGTATCCCAATCGCCGTTCTATCCTTACTGGCTCTTAACGTCAGGCGACAGCGCTTATTATGTAACGCAGGAAGGCGGGGTTATCAGTAAATGACCACAAGGACCATTTTCGCGGCTCTTATAATGCTTCTTATGGCGCCAAAGGCCTATGCTTTTGAAACGACGCTTGCAGTGCCGGCCGAGGACCCGAAAGGCGTAACTGCCTATTTAAATAAAGGCGAATATATCGCTGAGATAGCAGGCGGCGCGGTGACGCTCCTCTTTCCGATAAACCCTAATTACGAGTGGCTCATCGGCGTATCAGCTGGGACCGGAGTAGAAGGCGGCCAGGACGAGGCAAATATAGGAATGATATATTTCCAGCCCGATCCCCCCGCCTATGGACAAGCCGAAGCCGAACAACAGGCGTTACAGGCGCTTGCGGATAACAGGCCCGGGACTTCACTTAAGTTCGCTCTTACAAAAGGACAAGAAGTCAGATTTTGGGTGAGCGACTTCGATTACAGCGATAACAGCGGTATGGTAAAGCTGAGGGTCTACTCGGTCTCAGAATAGAAACAGTTCATTCATATTTATTTTTTATAACCATTTATACTATTGCTAATGCCTTTTTTAACATGTAATAATTCAAAGCGCACATCGATTCTTTTCATTATAATACTCGCCGTTAACGCAGTAAACCTCTTCAGAACAGCCTCAGCCGATGAACTTGACGATAAGACCTTCGGTTTTGAATACAACAGGTATGACGAGCGAATAAGGGCGCATATTGAAAAGACGGACGGAGAGAGGCCCTTCGATATGGATATTCGATATGCCGGGGCGGTAACAGCAGACATTACCATAGATAGCGTTGGTCTTTCTTTCGAGAAGAACCAGGAAGATCATTATACGGCGGAAATCAAAAAAGACGGCACAGCCCGCCTGTTCATGCCATTTACTGATGATTTTGAAAGATTCGAGGGAAATTACCGGGACGCGGAATTTAACATTAATAAGTTTAAGAATGTTTCCATCACAAAAGGCGTCGATTTTTGCAACTACACGATCGACGACCACGACCTGAGCGCGAATTTATTATACGATATGTATAGCGGCAACGCGCTATTCAATCTCAGGGACTCTATACTCGAGGCAGACGCCTACCTCTACAAGGACGCCGTCACAATGATGGCCGATATAGACCTGGAGGCCACGGACGAATCATTAGACTTCGAGCTCTCAGACGGCGTATGGGAAGACACCATCTTATCCACCTTCACGGATGACCGCTTCTACACCTACGCCAGAAGGTATAACCTCGAGCGCAACAAAAGAGACTCCGTCACCATAGACCTGACCGACCAGATCCTCTTTACCAACCTCTACATGGATGAATACCACGGCTATCTCTCAGCCAACACCGTCCAGGACTCTATACTCGAGGCAGACGCCTACCTCTACAAGGACGCCGTCACAATGATG
>CAZKWI010000047.1:10360-14199 GCA_964556455.1 uncultured Planctomycetia bacterium
GCCGATATAGACCTGGAGGCCACGGACGAGAGCGCCAAAATTTACGTTGACAGCGATGGCCGCCGTGTAATAGACGTGACCGCTCAATATAGCAGCAGCGCTATCGACGGGAATGCCCTTATAGATGATATTGAGATCTCATTCATGAAACTGCAAGACGGTAATTACACAGGCAGCATTGTTGACGTCGGCCGTACTTATTTGTCTATGCCCGCCAACAGGACGTTCGATCATATCGAGGCGCATTACGGGGGTTTTAACTTTACAATGGACTCCTACAAGCAGGCCGCATTGAGCAAGGGAAGCAACACAGCTACGTACGCGCTCGTAAATGACGATCTGACTGTAAGTATCGACTGGGATGACCTGGTCTTTTCGGGGACATATGTGGACGATACGCAAAACGGAAACGTAGACGCGGTCTTAAACGGAAGGCCGGTTCAGGCCAGCTACAATTTAAATGCCGGCTTTAACATGGATCTTACCAGCGGGGATAATCTCTTTAATATCAGTTACAGCGAGGAAAACCGGACCCTGGATATCCATGGCCTGCTTGACGATTTTGATCTGGCGCTCGCCAGGGACGGAGACGGCTATTTCAGCGGCCGTCTGTCTAAAGACGGTGTCGATTATATCAAGGTGCTGCCCACGAAGACGTTCGAAGATTTCGAATTCGACCTCGGGGATATAGGCTCTTTATCGGACTACTTTGATCTCTCTTTCGCGAACGGGGGAGGAGTTACAAACTTAAACGCATCGATATTCGATCTGTCCCTTTCAGGCACTATCGGCGAGACATCGGCGAATTTAAGCGGCGGGACAGATGACTTATGTGTCACACTGAAGGGCGAAAGCTCGCTCTTCGGTGTCCTCCGGCAGGGCGACAGCATAAAGGATGCCATTAAAACCCACGACTGGAACGACAGGCTGGATCTAAACATCGATCACAGTGACTGGGACCTTGACCTGTGGGGCTCGTATAAGCCGCTCAAATTATCCGCGGCGCTCCTTTACGATGACATAGACGCTAAGGTCTCCTGGGACGACGGCGTATACGCCCATCTGAAAAGGAACGCGGATTATTTTATAATCGATACCGCGGCGCCCGCGACCAGCTCCCTGGTTTTCAATACAGCGCTCGCGAGGTACGGCGGAATGAAGGTTAATCTCTGCGGGGCCAGGGCGACGTGGTGCGGTCCTACGATAGGCCTCCACAGCGCGAGGGGTAAAAAGATAGTAGAGATGATAAGCTCAAGCGGCGAGAATATTGTCTCGAAGATGCAGAGGAGATACAGTCAGCTGGAAGAGGGCATGGAGGGCAGCGATATAGGCAGCCTACTGGATACAGCCGATGTTATAGGGGAGGACCTTGAAGGAGCTCTCTGCGCCAGGGTCTCCGTGAACCCGCGCGAATTGGAGAGGCACTTGACGTTCGGAGACCGCAAGCTTGACGAACTGCTTCATCTCGTCGCGCTCGATAACAAAGAGATCAGTTTCGAGGCCGAGGATCTGGCGGATATTGTCGACTCAGGCACTTCCGACGAAGAGATAACAGATTTTCTCGAAGGCTGGCTTGACGAGCCCCTGGATGATGTCCTGGAGAGGCGCGAGAAGTCTCTCATATATGATCTGGCGAACACGCTGGCAGGTGCGGAAGCGGGCCTGAAGCCCGCTGAAGAGACTAAGCTTAACAGCACCATATACCCGGCGTCACTCTTTATGCCGTGGCATTCATATACAGTTAACGAGTTAAATCTGGGTAACGGGGAGCTATTCAGCCTTTACGGCGGCAGGGGGATCCTGGACATTAAGACACCGCTTTTTAACAAGAACGGCGATACCATCATCCGGGCCAACGCCGTGACCGATGGAGTTGTCCTTCATTCGATAAATAACCTGGTATCGACGGATAATTTGAATATAGGGGCAGAGCAGTTATACTATCTTTTCAGTTTTGATGACGATGTCCGCTTTTCGGTAGAGGACCGGGATGACAGGGGATGGGCGGAGCTGGGATTTAGCAGGGACTCATTTTCCGTTTTGTACGAAAACAATAAACAGTATTTCTTACCCGGCTTCATGAGCGGGGTGATCGCAAGACACCCCGAGAACAGATACTTTTTCAGGTTACGGGCCGCCCCATACCTGCCCTTAGAAAAAGACGACGAAAATAAGCCGGTTCTAAAATGGGAAACCCATGAGAGCATCACGGATTTTCTGGGAGCCGTGAGCTTTGCCTATGACACCCTTCTCGGCGCGAATCTAAGGTTTTTAGAGAGGGACTTCCTCATGAGCATTCATAGAGACGTTAACAACGAGAACTCCCTGATGCAGAGTTTCGATATCGCGAGCTTTTTGAATCTCTCCGGCGAGACGCAGGTTACGGATAACTGTGAAATTCAGAATTTTCTCTGTTCCATGAATTTTAAATTTAACGATCTCGAACCCAGCCTCTTTATTGAGAGGGACCTTGAGCGGTATGTATATGACAGCGGGGTAGGTGTAGGATACCCCTTCAAACAGTATAAACTTGATCTGTCATACAAGCAGAGGACCTGGGACAACGACAACAGCTTGGAAAAGGTCAGCGATACTATCGGATTTTCTGTCTCAAAAGGCGATTCTATCGCAGTAACCTCGAATGCATCATACAATTATATAACCGATATAAATACATATTTTGCCGGTATTCGGTATCTGGCTGACAACGAAAACCCGGTTAGCCTGAAAGCCGGAGCCGAATATATAGATTATAGCGAACCGGAAATAACAGTCCAGACAAGCCTAAATTTCAGTTTCTAATAACTCACGCTAAGTCTTATTTAGCCTTCGTACATCACCCAAAACTTACATAACATTTTTTATAGTACACTTGCCTGCCATTATTAAAGAAAAAGGCATATTTATTTAATAAGCAAATCTCTTATTAAAGGAAAATATCTCTTTGCTTTTTTTGAAATATATGGTAAACTATATATGTCAGGTTTACCAATGTAAACCATATAGTAATAGTTTACATATGTAACGCCTTATAAAGGAGCAAGTTATGGAAAAGAAGAAATACTACTCTATTCCTGAGATAGCCAAAATGACAGGCCTGAGCCGCCAGGCTATCTACAAGAGGGTAAAGACAGGCAAGATCAAGGCTGTAAAGATAGGAAGGTCTTATGCTATATCTGAAGATTTTGTCAAAGAAAACATCGCGGATATAAGAGGCCACGCTTTAAAAGATAAAGAAAAGGAAATAATCAAAAGATCAGTAGAGAAGACAGTTAAAGAATATGGTGATGTTTTGAAAAGACTGGGGCGGGAATGATTACCGGTATAACCATCTCAGAGATAGAACACGTCGCTTTCAGGCTGGCAAGAGAAACACTCTCTTTTAACGAGCCAATACCGGATTTTACCACCCGTTATCCCAACATCCTGGAAAGCTCCATAATGGCGCCTTTTCAAACCTTTGCCAAAAAAGACCTTTACCCGTCCTTTGTCAAAAAGGCAAGCGTACTTTTTTACCTGATGATTAAGAATCACCCTTTCGCTAACGGCAATAAAAGAATCGCCATGACGACATTAATCTATTTTTTGTACAAAAACAAGAAATGGATAAAAGTCAATTCTCAGGAACTTTATAATTTCGCGATGTGGGTTACGCAGAGCCCTCCTGAAGCCAAGAATGAGGTAGTTCAATATATCGAAAAATTCATAAAAAAGCACTTGATTAGCCTTTGATTAAACCAGCAAAAAGGGCAGCTGAATCCATAGGTTCTAAATCCTCCAGCCAAAGCTTACATAACATTTTTTATAGGCCCGCCTGATAGCAATTTTCAAAAAAAGCC
>CAZKWI010000048.1:0-14163 GCA_964556455.1 uncultured Planctomycetia bacterium
CCTATAGAAATCGCGTGTAGGGCAAAAAGAGCTAGCAAAAAAACCGAGCAAAATTTACCACGCGGGGTAAAATTTCGCGTTCGCGCGTGCCTTACTGTTCCGCAATTCACTTATTGGATTAGCGCGTTGGGGGTTAGAAGTAGTCGTCGATGAAGTCGCGGATCTTGTGGAAGGTGTTCGAGAGGATGGGTGTTCCGGCGAAGGAGCGCCTCCTGCAGGTTTTGTGCTTAGCGAGGCCGTATTTCGCGATGGCGATCGCGGCAGAGTAGACCGGGTTCGAGAGCATCGACGGGTCCGCCTTGATATTGCCTACCCGCCATTTCTTGAGCGGCATGCCGGATAGCTCCTCGCAGGCCTCCAGGACGCCGTGCAGCAAAGATCCCCCGCCTGTAACCGTCAAAGACGGCATAGATCCTGTAAAATATGCCGAGCCTTTTAGCCTCTCCATAAGGATGTGCAGGATCTCTTCGAACCTGGTCTTCAGTATGGCGTTGGTGATATCGCTCTCGACCGTAATGTGCCTGCCGTCTGCTTCGTATATGCTGTTCTTATCCGCCGACAGATCCTCTCTCAGTATGCTGCCGGTCCTTTTCTTTATCATCTCGGCGGTCCGGAACGATACCTTCAGATTGGCAGAAAGAGCGGCCGTCAGGTCCATACCGCCCACGTTCACCGTATCGAAGAACCTCAAGGCACCGTCTTTATATATAGCCAGCTCCGTGATCCCTCCTCCGATATCTATCATCACCGCCCCGCTCCTGGTCTCTTCGGCGTCCAGTATCGATTGCGCGGCGGGTATAACTGTGGGGATGATCTCCAGCGGCTCATAACCGGCGTAACTTACGGCCTTCGATATGTTCTGTATATGCGTCGCAAGAGCGGTTATTACATAAAGGCGGGCTTTAAGTTTTGTGCCGAACAGCCCCAGGGCGTTCTCCAGGTTTTCGCTGTCATCTACCGTAAATTCCTGCGTAACACAATAGAGCGAATCTCTTTCGAGTGTGAGCGAAACATTCCTGGCGGTCTCTACGGCCTTATCTATATCCGCCCTGGTTATCTCTCTTCCCCTCCGCGACAGATGGATAACACCCTCGCTCGGAACACCGGCCAGAGAAGAGCCGCTTATGTTCGTGATCACTTTATGCGTCTTTATACCGGCCTGCTGTTCCGCAGCCCGGAGTGCCTTGCAGACAGAATCTATAAGCTTATCCAGGTTGGATACGAAACCTTTATTAATCCCCCTGGCGTCCACAAGACCGGTGCCGAGTATTTCCGGCTTACCGTCGTCAGAGGGTGCGGCTATAGCCGCGCATATCTTTGAGGTACCTATATCCAGACCCGTTATCGCGTTATTCTTCATTTTGTTCCCAGCACTACGTCGTCAAAACGGAGGTCCACATACTTCACACGGTCGTCGTCAATGTTTATGGACGCGAGCGCGCCGTCCAGAGCATCAAGCCTGGTCTTGAAATTCGAGTCCCCTATCTTGATCTCCAGGCCGTCCTCTATATAGAAAGATACATTCCTGCGGTCTGAAACATCGATCTTCATAAGCGTATGGGCCCTTATGAAACGGGTCTTCTTTATCTCCCGCAGAAGTAAAAGCGCGTTCTGCATGTTCCTTGAGTCCTCTTTTGTGCCTATGGAGCGGAAAAACCTCCAGCCTACCCCTTCTATGACCGGCAGGCCTTCTTCTATCATGTCGCGCATTTCCGTGAGAACAATACCTTCGTCGTCCACGAGATAGTAGCTCGAATCCCCCGCCTGGGCCACAGGCACCCGGGGGTCTATCCTGAGCGACAACTGATCAGGGAAAGTTCGCACTATCCATACATCCCTAAGTTCGGGATAAGCCGTCAACATCTGGTCTCTGGCCGAAGAGATATCGAACCTGAATATGTTCTCGCCGATGCCGGTGTCGAGGAGCTTCTCGTAAGTCTTTTTCGAAAGCGGCTCGTTAAGCCATTCGATCTCTGATGATTTAATAAAAAAATAGTCCGACGCCTGGAGGTGTTTATACGTTGATATCCCCAGGGTGGCTATGGCAACAATAAAAGTGACGGTGAGCCCCCCTACGAGCAATATTAACAGTCTGCTCTTTATCGGTACGGCAGGCTTTTTCTCGCTCTTCTTCGTTTTTTTAGGCTCATTTTTCTTCTTCATTCAGGACTCCTTCTTCTGTTTCGGTAAATGCTGCTGCTTCCAGGATACTGCGGCATAATTGAGGAAAATCTATTCCCGCGGAGGCCGCAGCCTTGGGCAGGAGGCTCCTTGAAGTAAGCCCGGGGATAGTGTTAACCTCCAGCACATATATTCTGCCGTCATCGCCCAGTATCATATCTACGCGGGAAAAGTACCTGCACCCCAGCGCCTTGTGCGCCTTCTGTCCGGTCTCTTTCGCCTTTTTAAAATCGATCCTGTCGATAGGCGCGGGTACCAGGTATTCGGTCTTTTTGCTTTCATACTTAGCGTTGTAATCATACAGATCGCCTTCGTGTACTATCTCCACTACAGGCAGCGGCTTGTCATCCAGCATGCCGACCGTTATCTCCCTGCCTTTTATAAAACGCTCCACCAGTATCTTCTCGCCGTAACTGAAGGCCTTATCCATCGCTTCGCACAGGGTCTTTTCACATGACGCGATCGAAAGCCCCACGCTGGAACCTTCTCTCTGCGGCTTCACGACTACCGGGAAGCGGATATCGCTGATCCCGGCCTTCTTTCTCTTGTCCAGGACCTTGCACGCCGGCACGTTGATCCCTGCTGAGCGCAATACACCACGTGAGGCGATCTTGTCTATGGCCAGCCTGGAAGCGGCCGGGCCTGAACCGGTATAAGCGAGCCCGATCTTATCCAGTATCGCTTGGACGGTCCCGTCCTCTCCGAAACCTCCGTGCAGGGCGATGAATGCCGCGTCGAAACCGCAGGATGAAACCGCTTTCTCTATATCCCTGCCGACATCTACGAAGACCGCGTTTAGGCCCAGGCCGGTCAAGGCCTTGTGCACGGCCTCTCCCGAAGTAAGGGATATATCCCTTTCCGAGGAAGGCCCGCCTGCCAGAACAGCGACTTTTTTAAATACGGTCATTTTATTATCTCTATCTCAGGTTCCAGTTCTATTCCAAAGTCCTTCAACACCGCCTCCTGCTGTATCTTTATCAAGGAGATCACGTCCTTGAACTTCGCATCGCCCCTGTTCAGAATAAAATTCGCGTGTTTCGTGGAAACTTCCGCGCCGCCCACCCTCTTGCCTTTGAGACCGCATTTTTCCAGGATCTCACCGGCGCTCATCTTAATGCGGGCGTTGTTCTTAAAAACACATCCCGCACTCGGCATGCTGTAATCCTGGACGGAAAGCTTCTTTCTGAGAAGATCGTCGTAACTGCGCTGCACCGCTTCCGTGCCCTTTCTTGTGAGCGTAAATTCAGCTTCGAGTATTATCTTACCGGAGAGTCCGGATTTTCTGTAATCGAACCGTATGTCCCTGGCCTTTAACAGCTCGGTCTCTCCCGTGTCACAATTCATCACCCTTATCCACTTAACAAGATTGCCCGTGCTCTTCTTAGCTGCGCCTGAGGCGTTGGTCGCTATGGCTCCGCCCACGCTGCCCGGTATGCCGGCAAGCCCCTCGAGGCCCGCCAACCCGCGCTCGATACACTCCCTTATAAGCACGGGAAGGCTTATGCCGCCGCCGCAGGTGACGGAATCTTTACCGAATACCATTTTCCTGAAGTGCGGCGCTGAGAGCTTTATGAAAGCCTTTTCGATCTTGCCGTCATTGATCAGTATATTAGAGCCGTTGCCTATCGGGAACGGCTTGATCCCGGCTTTATACAGGGCCCTTAACGCGCGCCTAAGGTCTATGTCTGTGTCCGGCTCTATCCATAGAAGAGGCTTGCCGCCTATTTTGAATGTCGAGCGCATGCTCAGGTCTTCGTCATCCGAAACCAATCCCCTGATCAGACTTGTTAAGATCAGTTTATAGTTATTTATCATTTCTCAGCCTCTCGCTCAGGTCCCTGGCCACGTCCGATATGTCGCCGGCACCCATCACTGCTATCAAGTCGCCTTCGCGGCAGCTGTTGTAAAGATACTCTGTGATATTCTCTTTGGGCATGATATGCGCCCTTTCAAAATCCGGCCCCTCGAGCTCATCGTATATACTCTTCACGCTCACCCCGTCAATAGGAGGTTCGCTGGCGGCGTAAATATTCGTCAGGATAAGCTCGTCCGCCATGCCGAACGATCCGCCGAATTCCCTGGACAGCTCTTTCGTGCGCGTGTAACGGTGCGGCTGGAAGACGGCGACAAGCCGGCGCGGCTTCAGCAGCCTGCATGCCTCAAGTGTCGCCTTGATCTCCGTGGGGTGATGGGCATAATCCTCTATAAGCGTTATACCACCGGTCTCAGGATGGACATCAAAGCGCCGCTTTGTCAGCTTGAACTTGCCCATCGCGTCAGTGATCACATTAAAGGCTATGCCTATGTGCAGGCTAAAGAGCGTCGCGGCGAGGGCATTGAGCACGTTATGCCTGCCAGGCACATTGAGCTCCATCCTGCCGATCTTTCGACCGCGGTAAATACAGTCAAAACTGGACGACATGCCTTCGGCTTCTATGTTCTCGGCATACAGGTCGGCCTTTTTTGACAGGCCGAAAGTCGCAAACCTGCCCTCATAATGGACCAGCAGCCTTCTTATATATTCATTATCCAGCAGACCGAAGAAGACCCCGTCAGGGTGGATCTTGTCCAGGAATGATGAATTTATCCTTATAAGGTGCTCGGTATTCTTGTAGTAATCGAGATGCTCCCTGTCTATATTCGTGACTATGGCGAATTTAGGCGCCAGATACAGGTGTGAGCCGTCACTTTCGTCTGCTTCGGCGACGATATATTTTCCCCTGCCCGCGTAGGCGTTGCCTCCCAGATTTTCAGATTCGCCCCCGAGTATGCACACAGGGTCCAGGTCGGCCTTGAGCAGTATGTCGGAGACCATTGAGGCGGTGGTCGTCTTTCCGTGCGCTCCCGTAATAGCTACGCCTATCTTGTCATTCATGATCTCACGGAGAAGCTCGCCCCGGTGCATCACTTTCAATCCGAGCTTCCTGGCCTCCAAGAGCTCCGGGTTGTCCACGGCTATGGAAGACGAATATACCACGACCTGCGCGTCGCCGATATTTTCCTTCGCGTGGCCCTTGCAGACCCTGCCGCCTTTCGATTCCACGGTCATCGTGAGATTATTCAGCGCTACGTCCGAACCGCTGACAATATACCCTCTTGACAATAGGACCTGTGCCAGCGCACTCATGCCTATGCCGCCTATCCCTATAAAATGTATCCTTGCGTTATGCCCTAACATGATCTCTTCTCAGCCAATGATATTACTTCGTCCGCTAAAAGGCGCGGCGCCTCCGGAGAGCCTATGCTCTTAGCAAGTGCGGCCATCTCGCCGAGCTCTGCCTGGTTAGACTTAAGCTTCAATATAAGCTTTTTTACCACTTCAGCGCAGAATATGTTCTCTTCCAGCATGACAGCGGCCTTTTTTTCCGAAAAGACCAGGGCGTTGGCCTTCTGATGCACTCTCTTTTCGGGATAAGGCACAAGTATAGACGGCCTTCCGAAATAGGCCAATTCGGCAATGGTCGTGGCGCCGGACCTTGAGATAACAAGATCTGAAGCGGTATATGCCCTCTCTATTCCGTCCAGGAAAGAAAAGACCTTGGACTTTACGTTCCTACTCCTATACTTTTGCGCCACGGCTTCATGATCGCCTTTTCCCGCGATATGGAGCACCTGAAGGGCCCTCTTTTCGGAATTACTCAGACTTCCCAGCGCTTCGGGAAGCACCCTGTTCAGCGCCGCAGACCCCTGACTGCCGCCCATCACAAAGAGAGTGAATCTTTTTTCGTCAAGACCAAAGGACTCCCTCGCGCGGGACTTGTCGATACCCGAAGAAGGCCTGTTGACCGGATTGCCGGTCAATACAACCTTTTTTTCATTAAAGGATTTACCGGTGTCCTTGAAACTCACCGCGACCCTGTCTGCAAAATGCGCCCCGAGCCTGTTCGCCAGCCCCGCAACAGCGTTCTGCTCGTGTATGATCCTGGGTATTCTCATAAGATACGCCGCGATGATCATGGGCCCCGATACAAAACCGCCGAAGGCCGCCACACACTGCGGCCGGAACCGGTGCAATATTTTAATACCGCGGGCTATGCCGGCGATCAGCCTCACAAGAAACCCGCCGAGTTTAAAAGGATTAGCGGTAGATACGAACGGGTTATACGGCATAACCGCAAATTCCAGGCCTGCGGCTCCCAAGATCTCGGCATCCAGAGGCTTACTGCTGGCAACCACCAGTATCTCCATATCTTCTCTTTTTTTAAGCTCGCGCGCCAGCGCTATTCCCGGAAAAATATGGCCGCCGCTGGCCCCGCATACTATCGCTATCCTTGTCCCGTACTTATTCATATCTTCTCCCTTAGATACGGGATTCATAATCTGTTATGGTTTTTAGCTACGTTCAACAACAGCCCCGTGGCTATCATATGAAAAAAGAGCGCACTGCCGCCGTAACTTATGAACGGCAGGGGCAGGCCCTTAGTGGGAAGCGCTCCGATAGAGACGCCTATATTTATTATGACCTCAAGGGCTATCATCGAGACTATCCCCAGCGCCAGAAAACTCCCGAAAGGGTCTTCTACCTTAAAGACCAGCCTCATCCCCTGCCAGAAGAACGCCGCGAAGAGCAATGTAACCGACAGTGTCCCGATAAGCCCCAGCTCCTCGCCTATGATGGAGAAGATAAAGTCTGTATGGCCTTCAGGCAGGTAAAAGAGTTTTTGCTTCGACATGCCCAGACCCGCACCGAATATCCCGCCTGACCCCAAAGCCAGAAAAGACTGCACCAGCTGGAAACCCGTTCCCCTCGCGTCCTGCCATGGGTTCAAAAATATCTTCACCCGGCGCCATCTGTAAGGGACCTTCACGATCAAAAAATAGAAGAGCGGGAACGCCGCCGCGAACGATCCCAGTATATAACTCCATCTTAAGCCTGCCGAAAAAAGCAGTATAAGCGTAAAGAACGCTATCACCACCGCCGTCCCTAGATCGGGCTGTAGCAGTATAAGTCCGCCTGTGGCGCCGGCAACGGCAAGAACAGGCAGAAGTACCTGCAGGAATTTATTTATATAAGGCTTCTTCCTTGAAAGGAAGTCCGCCAGGTATATTATCAGGCCGAGCTTCGCCATCTCCGACGGCTGGAAGCTAAAAGCCCCAAAACGGAACCATCGCCGCGCACCGCCTGCCTTGCTGCCGAGCCCCGGGATCGCAACAAAGACAAGGAGCGCCAAACATATCATCAATATGCCGCGGCTGTATTTTTTCAGCTTTCTGTAATCGAACGACATAAAACAGACAGCGCCCGCGATCGACAGGGCAAGGAATAGGACATGCCTCTTGAGAAAGAGCAGGCTGTCGCCCATATTTTCATAAGCATATATGGCACTCGATGAATATACCATGACGGTCCCCAATGCCAAGAAAATTCCTGTTATCACGAATATGGACACTCTTATGTTCCTCATTTATTTTGTTTAAGGCCCTCTACTGCCTCACGGAATACCCTGCCCCTGGCTTTATAATCACTAAACATATCGAAGCTAGAGCACATGGGGCTCAGCATCACCGTATCGCCGTTCTTTGCTTCGCTGAACGCCGCGCTTACCGCTTCTTCGAGCGTTTCGGCGTATGATATGGGCGCGGCGCCGGAGAGGCTCTCCTTTATCTTATCTTTCGCCTCCCCTATCAAGAACATGCTCTTGACCTTATCCTTAAGGAGTTTTTTTAAGACCCTGTAATCGCCGCCTTTATCCCTGCCGCCGGCTATCAGTATTATGCCCATCGGGGACGCCTGGATAGCCCTGCGGACACTGTCGACATTGGTCGCCTTGGAATCATCTACGAACTTTACGCCTTTTACGGTTCCCACCAGCTCGAACCTGTGGTCCAGTCCTTTAAAATTATACAGGGTCTCCTTTACCGTTTCGGCGTCTGCCCCGGCCACCAGCGCGGCAAGGCCCGCCACAAGGGAATTTTCAAGGTTATGATCGCCTCCCAGGGAGAGAAATTCCCTGGTAGCGAACCAGATATACCTGGAGTCTTTCCTCATTACAAGCTCGTTATTCTCGACAAAAGCCCCGTCAAGGCCTTTCGGGAGCGTGTATTTTGAAAAATAGAGCGTCCGTGAACGCAGGTCCTTTATGCCTTTGCACCTGGCCTGGTCGTAATTTATTATAGCGCAGTCCTCCCGCTCCTGATTCTCGAATATCCTGAGCTTGGAACGGGTATACTCTTTAATATCGCTGTACCTGTCCAGGTGGTCCGGCGTTATATTAAGCACGAGCGCAATGTGGGGCTTAAACTTGTCTATGCGGTCGAGCTGAAAAGAGCTGATCTCAAGTACTACGATATCTTCCGGCGAAGCCGTAGATACTATGGAGATAAAAGGCCTGCCTATATTGCCGCAGACAAAGGTGTTCCTGCCGCCTGCCCGCAGTATCTCCCCTATAAGGGAAGTCACGGTGGATTTGCCGTTGGTACCGGTTATAGCGACAATTGGCGCCTTACAGAACCTGTACGCAAGCTCGATCTCGCTTATTACAGGCACGCCGTTCTTTTCCGCCCAGGTCACGGGAAGCGACATGTTGTCAATGCCCGGGCTCAGCACCATAAGCTCAGCGCCTTCCAGCGCCGCTTCCGTATGGCCGCCCAGTTCGCATCTTATGCCTGCCTCTTTGAGTTCCTCGCGCTTTTTGTGAAGCTCGGTATCGTAATTATTATCGGTGACGCTTACCAGTGCGCCGGACGATTTCAGAAAAAGCGCCGCTTCGTAACCGCTTGCACCAAGACCGACTACCGCTACTTTTTTATTGTTAAGATCCTTCACTCTACCCTTACCTTATCTTCAGTGTTACCATAGTAATAAGCGCCAGTATGATCGCAATTATCCAGAACCTTATTATGATCTTGCTCTCAGGCCATCCCTTTAGCTGATAGTGGTGGTGGATGGGCGCCATCAGGAATATCCTCTTCTTCCTCAATTTGAACGAACCCACCTGCAGCAATACCGTTATGGTCTCCCACACGAATATTCCTCCGACGAGAAAGAGCAGGAGCTCTTTTTTTATGAAGACCGCTACGAGCCCTATCGCCCCTCCCAGCGCCAGTGAACCGGTATCGCCCATAAATATCGTTGCCGGGTAGGAGTTGTACCAGAGAAAGCCGAGACAACTGCCCAATATAGCCGCGCAGAATACGACCAATTCCCCGGCATGCGGGTTATAGAATATATTCAGATACGAGCTGAACTTCGCATGGCCCGTTATATAGCTGAGCGCCGCGTAAGTGACCGCCATTATGATAATACAGCCTATAGCCAGGCCGTCGAGACCGTCAGTTATATTAACCGCGTTGCTCGTGGCGGCTATGACCAGTATAACGAACAGGATATACAGGACACCAAGGTTCACAACAAGATCCTTGAAGAAGGGGAAACTGATCGTATTCTCAAAGCCGGGATCAAAATAGAGCGCGAGCCCGATAACCAGGGCCACGGCGAACTGCCCTGTAAGCTTAGCAGTGGCACGCAGTCCCCTTGAGGTCCCCTTCAGCTTTATAATATCGTCTACAAAGCCGACAAGGCTTAACGCCAGGGTGCCCGACAGCGCCAGCACCATGAACCTGTTCGTGAGGTCAGCCCATAAAAGGGTCGAGACGATTATCGCCAATACCAGTATTATGCCGCCCATTGTAGGCGTGCCTTCTTTATGCTGATGGTACTTGTAGAGGCTCGGTGCTTCGCGTCTCAGGACATGCTCCGTGACATTGAATCTGCCGAGCTGTTTTATTATCCAAGGCCCCAGCAGGATACTGATCAAAAATGACGTCAGGCCGCAGAAGGCGGCCCTGAACGTGATATACCTGAACAGATTAAAACCGAACCACACATCCCTTAAAGAATAGAAGAAATGATAGAACATAGCGTTATAACCTCTCGATTACTTTTTCCATACGCATGCCTCTCGACCCTTTGATAAGTACGAGGTCTTTCCGGCCCGCTATACGCTTCAGCACAGCGGCCGCCTCCTCCGTCGTAGCGCAAGGCCACAGATCGCGCTTCTTCATGCCAGCGCGTTTCGCGGCGTCTATCGTGGACCTTGAAAGCGCGCCGACAGTAACGAGGCTCGTCACCGGCGACGCCGCTATGGCGCGGCCGGCGGTGGTATGGAAGTACTTTGTTTTAGCACCCAGCTCCAGCATATCGCCGAAGACGAGTATCCTCTTTCCTTTCGTCTTGAGGCGCGAAAGTGTGTCTATCGCCTGGCTGACCGAAAGGGGATTCGAATTATACGCATCATCTATTATATTAAAGCCTTTTACCGTTTTGAATTCGGTCCGTCCGGACGGGGCCCTGAAATCGAGCAGCCCTTCCCTTATTTCAGGTATTGTCATGCCGAAGAACCTGCAGAGCGAAATAGAGGCCAGGGTGTTGTACAAGTTATGCATACCAGGAACCTTGACCATCAGGGGATAGCTGTTATTAAGCACGAACGACACGGAACTCCCCAGCCTGATATTGGTCGCGTGGTAATCGTTGCGCTGCTTTAGCCCGAAAGTGATCTTATTAGCGCGCGTCCTTATGCCGGTGAGCATCGTATCGTCGCCGTTAATGAAGAGCATGTCCTGTCTGCGCAGCCTGTGCGCCAATTCAGACTTTGCCTTTAATACGCCTGATCTCGTCTTTAAAAACTCGAGGTGAGAATATCCTATATTGGTAATAAGCCCCATTGTCGGCTTCAGTATCTCGGTGAGCCTGCCTATCTCGCCGTGATGGTTCGCCCCCATCTCTATAACAGCCGCGTCGTGCCGGCGATTAAGTCTTAAGAGGGTAAGAGGAAGCCCTATGAGGTTATTTTCCGTGCCCCTGTTCTTCAATATGTCGTGCGCCTTTCCTAGAACAGAAGAGGTCATCTCCTTCACAGTGGTCTTGCCGTTGGAACCGGTTATCCCGGCTACCGGGATGTTGAAACGCCTCCTGTGCCAGGCCGCTATATCACCTAAAGCCCTTACGCTGTCTGTCACTTTTATAATAACGCGGGCCCCTTCTATGCAGTTTTTCGGAATGCGTTCTGCGATCACTCCGCGGGCGCCCTTCCTTACTGCCTCTTGAATGAAATCATGGCCGTCAAAGCGCTCCCCTTTTAAGGCTATGAATAACTCGTTCTTTTTTAGGGTACGGGAATCTATGGATACCCCTGCAACGCGATGCATGGCCCCCGGTACTTTACCTTTGGCCTTGCCGCCCGTCGCCTTTATTATCTCTTCTATCCTGAACATTCCCTCATCCTTATGAATTTTCTTGCAGTTCTGAAGTCGCAGAAAGGTATCTTCTTCTCCCCAATGACCTGATACTTCTCGTGCCCTTTCCCGGCTATGAGCACAATATCGCCTTTTCGGGCGTAAGAAATAGCCTCCTTTATAGCATCATACCTGTCCAGTATCACCTCATAGTCAGCGGATACATTCTTCAATCCCCGCGTTATATCGTCTGCGATCGACTCCTGGTCCTCCAGTCTCGGGTTATCCGAAGTAATGAAGATCTTATCGGAGAACT
Source organism: uncultured Planctomycetia bacterium (assembly GCA_964556455.1). Classification (GTDB taxonomy): domain Bacteria; phylum Omnitrophota; class Gorgyraeia; order JABMRJ01; family JABMRJ01; genus CAZKWI01. The sequence goes on from CAZKWI010000048.1 coordinate 11,675, forward strand.
TTGCCGCCACCCTGCCCATCCTGGGGCGCTTTGTCTTATCCCTCTCGCCCCCGCACCCAAAGACCGTTATCATGCGTTTCTTCTTAAGGCCGCTCAGTGAGTCTAGGGCTTTATCCAGCGCGTCGTCAGTATGGGCGTAGTCGATAAACACCTTGAAACCCAGTCTGGTATGAAGCGCCTGCATCCTGCCTTCGACCGCTTTCACGCTTTCCAGGCCCGTTACTATCTTTTCTATGTCTATGCCTTCTATCACCCCGCATGAAGCAGCCGCCAGCATGTTGTAGATATTATGCAGCCCTATCAGACTGCTTTTGACAGGGGCCTTTTTGCCTGCCGCGTATATCGTAAAATCGCTGCCGTCCCCGCTCAACTTAATATTCCGGGCGCGCACATCCGCGCCCCGCGTAAGCCCGTAGCTTATTACCCTGTCCGAAGCGCACGCCTTCCTCATAAGCCTGTAACTCGGATCATCCCGGTTAATGACACAGGCCCCGGCGGATTTTATCATCCTGAAAAGCTTCTGTTTCGCGGCAAGATATCTCTTGAAGGTCTTATGGTAATCGAGATGCTCGGGCGTAGCATTGGTGAATACTGCGACGTCAAAATCAACGCAGTCGGCCCTGTGCTGTTCGAGCGCGTGGCTCGAGACCTCCATGGCGCAATAGCCGAGGCCGCTGTCCGCCATATCCCTCATGAGGCCCTGGATAACAACAGGCGAAGGCGTCGTATTCTCAGGCTCTATCTTTTTATTCCGGACCTTGTAAGTTATCGTTCCTATCAGGCCCGCCCTTAAAGAAGCCGCCTTCAATACGCCCTCCACAAGATAGCTTGTTGTGGTTTTGCCGTTCGTTCCCGTAATGCCTATGACTCTCATGGCCTTCGACGGTTCCCCATAAAACCTGCTTGCCACGAACGGAAGGACCCCCCTGGTATCCCGCGCCCTGACCGCAACGGCGTCTTTTGCGCTAAAACCTTTCTCTGACAAAACCGCCTCTGCTCCACGAGCAAGTGCCTCTTTTATATAGTCATGGCCGTCGCTTGTCACACCGCGGATAGCGCAGAAAAGGTCGCCTTTTTTTACAAGCCTGGAATCTGTCGTTATCCTCTTTATACGAACCTCTCGGTCGCCCGATCCCGCCCTGCAGTCCAGACCATCGATAAGCTCCCTGAGCTTTATCATATATCTACCGTCCCTTCGGGTCTATCCGGGTCAACTCTCAGGTATCTCAGAACATCCCTTGCAACATCTTTAAAGACCGGGGCCGCTACGGCGCCGCCGTAATACACGGGCCCGGGCTCATCCAGGGTAACGAGTATAGCGATCCTCGGGTCACCTGCCGGGGCGAACCCGGCGAACGATGCGACGAATCTTTTGTGTGAATAACCTCCGCCCGGCTCTACCTTCTGTGCCGTCCCGGTCTTGCCTGCGGAAGTATATCTCTCGAGACGGGCGTTCATCCCTGTCCCATCTTCTACTGCGCTTTTGAGTATATCTTTCATTATATCGGCGGTGCGTTTTCTCAATATAGGCCGCACGACCGCACTAGAGTTCTTCTTTATCACGTTCCCCGATTTATCCCTTATTTCACTCACGACCCTCGGCGTTACAAGATAACCGCCGTTAGCTATGATGGAAATAGCGGATATCATCTGCATAGATGTGACAGCGACGCCCTGACCTATGGGTATGGCAGATATCGATACGCCCGACCAGTCGCGGGCAGGTCTGACTATTCCCTTCGCCTCGCCCGGCATGTCGATGCCGGTGGGGCGGCCGAATCCAAAGAGCTTTATATACCTGGAGATCTCGTCTTTTCCCAGAAGTTCGGCGATCTTGGTAACGCCTATGTTGCTCGATCTTGCAATGATCTCGGAAAACGTCAAAGTCTCGTAAGGTTCATGATCATGCAGGATCCGCCCGCCTGTAGCGTACTCGCCGTTCTCGCAGAAGAATTCCTGCGTGGGACTCGCCACGCCGTTCTCGACAGCACAGGAAGCGGTGACTATCTTGAAAATGCTCCCGGGTTCATAGATATCGGTCACAGCCCTGTTCCTCATGGCGGACCTCTCCGTGGATGAAAAATCATTTATGTCGTATGTTGGCCTGTTCGCCAGTGCCAGGATATCTCCATTATGAGGGTCCATCACTATGATGGTGGCAGAGGCCGCCTTACTATCTGCGTAGGCCTTATCAAGCCGGCTCTCCGCGATATGCTGTATCGTCTCATCTATCGTCAACACCAGGTCAAGCCCGTCCGAAGGCGGAATGACCTTAAGGTCCTTTGACAGGATATTACGCCTCTTCGCGTCCTTTACGGTCCACCGAAATCCGGGCGTACCTTTCAAATAGCCGTCATACGCCAGTTCCACACCTTCTAAGCCCGTATCGTCTATGCCGGCAAAGCCTATTACGTGGCTGGCCAGTTTGCCGTTAGGATAGAACCTCTTGCGCTCCTTTGCCAGTTTAAGGCCCCTGAGGCGCAATCCCT
>CAZKWI010000049.1:0-13586 GCA_964556455.1 uncultured Planctomycetia bacterium
CGGGAATGACATGGTTTTGAGCTTGTCTCCGCGTAAAACATTATACATCACCTTGCAAATCAAAATCTTGCCATAACGCAAAATTAAAGGTATAATATTTTATAGCATATGAAGAAATGCCCGTTTTGCGCAGAACTTATACAAGAAGAAGCCCACGTTTGCAGGTACTGCAGCAAGAAAGTCACTGGACTGTGGTTCAGGCGCGCCGTGAAGCTGTTGCTTATAGCGGCGATCGTGTTCTATGTGAGGTCCAATACGGAATTCGTAAAGCATAAGATCGAAGAGATCTCCGATGGCTTTTCGAAATTCTGGGAAATATTGCTCGACCTTTCTAATGCGGCCAAGAAATCGAGTAAGATGATGGACAATTATGAGCGCAGCATTGTAACGATCGACGAGATCATGAAGGGCGACTCAACCAGGCGCGGCAGGTAGGTTTTTAAGATGAGAACAGCGTTCAGGGCGCCGGCGGCCTTGTTCTTAACTGCCTCGGCATTCTTTATTCTATGCGGCAGGGCGGTCGCTGTGCCAGACAGTCTTAAGGAGAGCCTTGCCTTGATCGAAAAGAAGCTGATGATAACCGGCGACTGCAAGAGCGCACTGAAAGAGGCTGCCCCGCTCCTGGAAGACTATCCCTCTTATCCTTATACATACGCGCTCCTTGGCGTGGCTCATTACGGCCTGATGGAATACGGCAGGTCCTATGAATACCTGACCAGGGCTTCGTCAGAGGCACCCGGGGACGACAGCATCCTGGACGCGAAACTGTGCCTTGAGACCAACAGGCCTTTGCTCCAAGTCATAGAGGAATTGAACAGCTCTCTCGTGAAGGCAAAGGAGCCGGTCGCCGAAATGACGAAGAGCCAGATAGCCACCGCGCATTACGATGTCCTGAAAGAGCTTTTGAATACGTCGTATTTTTATCCGGCCATGGCCTTGACCCATGTTCATTGGATCAGGAACAACTATGAAGCCTACAGGGATGTGGATGCAATAGCGGGCGACATCTACCGACACGCAGGGATGCGCGAGGAGGCTGAAGAGAGCTACAAGAACGCGATAAAGCGCAACCCTTCCGATTGTTCGGTCATCACCAGGCTGGGAGATCTTTACTGGGAGATGGGCGCCGAGAACTCCGCAACCAAGCTTTTTGAGAAATCGGTGGAGTATAAGGCGGATTATCCGCTCGGCCATTTTTTTCTTGGCAAGGCTTACCTCTGCAGAGGGATGGAGGCTGAAGGGCTGCGGGAGCTTGAGGAATTCAGGAGCATGGTAAGCGGGACGGATATGAAGGACAGCGAGTCAAAGGAGTGTTATCTGTATGCGCTGCACAAGCTTTGCGCTAAAGAAGCGGCCGCTAAACGGCCCGATCTGGTAGCGCGTATGTCAGAAGAGATAACCACGCTTAATCCGCGTGACCAGGCCGGGCAATACAACCTGGCGGTGTGGTATTATAATTATTGCGGCAACCGAAAGCTGGCTACCATTAAACTTAAAAAAGTTATAGAAATAGACCAGGACTCGAAGAGGGCCGCCCATGCGAAACACTTCCTTAAGATCATCAAAAAGAACACAAAGGAAGATTTTATAGATGATTTTGTATTCTTATTCAATAATGAACAAGCGACGAAGGAGGCGGAATGAAGACCTTGTCAATATTCAGCATGGACGTACCAACTTATATATGGGCGCCGGTAGTCTATTTTTTATGGGTGACGATATTGCTGATCGCAAAGAAAATAGTTTTTAACAGGCTGCATAGGTTTGCTGAAAGAACGAAGACGGAAATAGATAATGTTCTTTTTAACTCGCTCGAGCTGCCGGTCGTACTGCTTATATTCGTAACGGGTGCTGTGATATTGAACAGAATAGGCCCCTTAGGGCTGGGCGGGGAGCTGACGAACTATTTCTTTGTGGCGCTCAAGGTAGCGGCGATATTCGCGATCATTATATTTGTCGACAAATTGTTGCGCGGGCTTATACGCATATATTCGCAGAAAAGCGATATCCTGAAAAGCTCGGGCAATGTGGCCAGTGGGATAGTGAGGATCATCGTAATGGGCCTGGGGCTCCTTATATTGTTGGACACTTTCGGTATCTCCATAACACCGCTCATAGCATCGCTTGGCGTAGGTTCACTGGCGGTCGCGCTGGCGCTGCAGCCTTCCCTGGAGAACTTTTTCGCCGGTATGCAGATAGTTGTGGACAAGCCTGTCAAGGTTGGGCAGTTCGTGAAGCTTGATTCAGGGGAGGAAGGGTATGTCCATAAGATTGGCTGGAGGTCCACGTGGGTCAGAATGCTGCCCAATAACGTTGTTGTGATACCCAACAAGGTAATGGTCGCCTCGAAGGTCTTGAACTATTACTATCCGCAGAAAGAGATGGCGGTCCTGGTACAGGTGGGGGTCCATTACGACTCGGACCTGGCGCATGTCGAGAAGGTCACCATAGAAGTCGGTAAAGACGTCATGAAGTCCGTTACAGGGGGCGTGCCGAAATTCGAACCTTTTATCCGCTACCATACTTTCGCGGACTACAGCATAAACTTTACGGTCATCCTGCGGGCCAAGGAGTTCGTGGACAATTATCTTATAAAGCATGAATTTATCAAGCGGCTCCATAAGCGCTATGCCGATGAAGGTATAGTCATACCTTACCCGATAAGGGCGATAAACAACACTCAGGAGAAGAGCGGCTGATATGAGAAAGAGCCTGACAGTAGGGATACTGCGGGAAGCCAGACAAGATGAGCCGAGGGCCCCTTTAACCCCTCAGGACGCGCTGTGGCTTAGAGAACGTAAGATCACACTTGAGGTCCAAGCCTCTTGCGCCAGGGTGTTCAAGGACACAGAATACGAAAAATGCGGCGCTGTGATAGTGGATAAATTCAGGAACGCGGCGCTCATCCTGGGCATAAAAGAGCCCGCGCCGCTCAGTCTTATCAATAACAAAGTCTACATGGCCTTTTCTCATACTATAAAAGGAAACCCTTCAAAGATGTATATATTGAAAGAGGCCATAAGACGCGGCGTCACCCTGATCGATTACGAGAAGATAGCCGACCCGGACGGCAAGAGGCTCGTCTATTTCGGGCGGATGGCAGGCATCTGCGGCACCATAGACGCGCTGCATTACCTCGGTAAAAAACTGCGCCATGACGGCATAAAGAACCCTTTTGCCTCCATAAAGCCCGCACACCAATATCCTTCGCTCAAGGCCGCGATGCGGGATATATCAGGGCTTTCAGAGAAGATCAGGCGCAACGGCTTGGACAGGAGATTGTCGCCGTTCATTATAGGGATCACCGGGCACGGCCATGTAAGCCAGGGCGCAGCCGAAACACTTAACCCGCTCTGCCCTATAGAGATACATCCGAGGGATATGCAGAGGTTCGTCCGCCACCAGAAAAAGATGAACAACAGGATTTACAGCATCACATTCTTGCGTGAAGAGAAATTCAGGGGAAAAGAGAAGAGAGGGTTCTATTTCGAGGAATACCTTAAATATCCTGACAGATTCGAGTCTAATTTAGACCGATACCTCCCGCACCTCAACCTATTGATAAACGGCGCGTACTGGGATTCCAGATACCCGAGGCTTGTTACCAGGGAGATGGCCAGAAAGCTGTACAAAAAGAATTTTCGGCTCAACTTTATAAGCGACATCTCATGTGACATAACGGGCAGCATAGAGCTGACATACAAGGCTGTGCACACGACCGAGCCGACCTATACATATGATCCGAAAAAAGACGGATTTTCAGACGGATACGGCCGGGAAGGTATAACTATACTTGCCAGAGACAACCTGCCGGCGGAATTGCCGAAAGAGTCCTCCCGCGAATTCAGCCGTATGATACGTGAATATGTATACCAGATAGCGGCACACGGAATCACTGACATAACGAACCATGCCGCGATACCCGCTGAGGTGCGCCGCGCGGTCGTGGTCCAGCGCAAAAAGCTGACCCCGCCGTATGCGTACCTGAAGAGGGCTGTCGCGAGGCACGACTTATGAGCAGGCGGAGAAGACAGAAATACACATTGGTAGCGGTAGGGGACAAGGCGGACTTCGATTCCTTCAAGAGGCTGCACAGCCGGAAGGGTGATTTTTCGAATTCACGTGTAAAATACCAGGCTGTAAGTTATGACGAGCTCCTGAACGGCGAAGTCCCCGCAGTAGAAACGGGCGTAGTTATGATCTTTTTCTTTTTTCCGTTCGTCTACTGGAACAGGTACATTGAACCGAGAAGATACAGGGGGGTATACGGCAGCAAAGAATTTTACAGGAAGTTTAACGACTTTTTCAGGAGGGTGGAGCGCAGTGTCAGAACAAATTACCGCAAGAAAGAGATACGATACATAAACCCGCCCCGGCTTTGCGCGAAATACCGCGATAAACTTTTCGTCAAAAGGATACTCGCCACGAACAAGGTGCCGACGCCGAAACTCTACAGAATAAAGAGCACGAAACATGCGTATGAACACCTCTCCAGCGGCCGTTCATTTTACATAAAGCCGCGGTACGGTTCCATGGGAAAGGGCATTACCCATATCAGCCCTGCCCGATGGAGAACGAATTTTATATACAGGGACAACCGTATAATGTGCCGCAGATCGGATTACGGCTGGAAGTTCAGGGAGGTGTCGAAGAAGAGGGCATTCCTTGAAAAGCTCATAAGGAACGATTTCTATGTCGAAGAGGCGGTAGACATTTCTCTTTTGAATAACAAAAAGTTCGACCTTAGGGTGTATGTCTTTTTCGGGAAGGTCTTATTCATCTATCCGAAAACCAATACCGCAGACAGCGTAACGACGAATATCTCACAGGACGGCACAGGCGAGTACCCCGCTTTTATCCGCCCGGTACCCAAGCCCCTTTTGAGGCAGATACGCAAAAAGGCGGTCGTTTCGGTAAAGTCGGCGGGATTGAATTTCGCTGGGGTGGACCTTGTCGTTGACAGCAGTTTTAAACAGGCCTATGTGCTCGATCTTAATGTCTTTCCCGGCTTTCCAAGAAAGAGGATCTATAACCTAGCCAGGCATATTACCGAACAACTAAAAAAGGTCCCTGTCTAAAAACAGTCGATAAAGCCCGCTATATCCCCGATAACCCTATCTTTTTCAGTTTCGTTAAGTATCTCGTGATAAAACCCGGGGTATGTTCTGAAGAACTTCTTCACCGATGCTATGCCGGAGAAGAATTTCTCTGCCGCTGCCGAAGAGACGATCTTGTCGTCTCCGGCTTGGAGTATAAGGGCCGGAGCGGTGAGTCTTTCCGGGTGTTTGAAGGTATCGGCGCTTGTTTTCATGAACTCGGTAAAAAAGCGCACTGTACGCCTCCTGTGCACCAGGGGATCGTTGTCATAAGCCCGGCAGATATCAGGATCGTGTGAGAGGTATTTTGAGGGTATGGCGTTATCCGTCATCCCGAAAGAAGGATATATAGACGACAGCAAACGGCCAAGTATTATATTGGACAGGGGGACGCGCAGTTCAAGCACCAGCGCGGGTGAAGTCGCGATCACAGCTGTGATATCGCCCGGATTGATCATGGCAAATCGTATGGCGGTCAGGCCGCCCAGGCTATGCCCTAGTACAAAGATATTACCGGCCGGCCTCAGATAAGCTATAAAGGCCTTTAAGTCCAGCAGGTACTCGTCGAATTTCATGATATGGCCGCGCTTCCCGCCTGAATGACCGTTCCCGCGCTGGTCATAAGCGTATACCGTATAACCACGCCCTGCTAAACTCCTGCCGACATGGTCGTATCGCGAAGAATGCTCGCCTATGCCATGGACGACAATAATTGTGCCCCTGGCCTTCCCGGCAGGCCAATATTGATAATAGAGTTCTACACCGTTGTGCCCTTTGAAAGTAGCCATATTCGAATTATATCACAAAAATAAGCCCATCACAAGACCCTGCAGGCTTTCTATTGCATTCACTTATTCAGTATGTTATAATTATAAGAAATTATGTAATATAAACAAAACAAAAGAGGAGGAGCGTGTGAGGAATGCTGTCCTTGTACTAGTAATAATGGCGTCTATTTTTACTTACCCTGCGTTCGCCATTGAAGAGGAGGTTTTTGTCCAGTATTCGATAGACAGCTATATTCTTCTGCAGTCGGCCAAGTCAAACCCAGAAACGCTGGATGAGCTGAGTCGGGAAGTATGGGAGAATTACGGCGATTATATGGAAGATATCCCTAAATTTTCGCTCGAGCTGATAGCTGATAAAGGACGCCAGAGGACTATATTTGAAAAAGTACTGGCGGGGATCAAGAAAAAGGGATATAAGGCTGAGATACAGGAATTGCCTAACGGTATATTGACGATAGAACCGGTTGAATAGAGCGGGGGGAAGCGTATGCAGGTAAAAAAGCGCCGCATTAGAGATCATCTCCTGGTTGAACTGGCGGGAGATATGGACGCCTACGAAGCGGAAGATTTCGAAAGCGGTATGTTAAAAGCAGTGGAGAAAGGCAATATCAGCATAATAATAAGCTTTGATAAGCTTAATTACATCTCTTCGAGCGGCCTGCGCGTTCTACTCAATCTACGGAGCAAGCTTGAAGAAAAGCGCGGGCGATTGGTGCTGGTATCGATAAAGGGAAGCGTATTGGGGGTATTCAGAACATCAAAGCTTATCGATATATTTCGGGTGGCAAAGGATGTTGACGAGGCTATAGGATGAAGCGCAACACACAGGAAAAGAAGATACTGAAATCCCTATCGGACATCAGCAGGTTTATCAATTTCGTAGAGAACCCGGGGCTCGTGCTGAGCCTTATAATCGAAGAATGCGTATTACTTACTGGGGCAGAATGGGGTGTTATTATGTCGTTCGACAAGGCGCTTAACCCCAGCGAATTCCAGGTGGCCAAGGCCGCAGGTGAGGCCGAAAAAAAGAAAGCCGCAGTGTTGTTGAATAATGCAGTCGCGGAAGCTGTGGAGAAGCACGGGCTCAAGGCTGCCCTGACTAACAAGCTGTGGTCAAGAGATACCATAAAGAGCGCCCTGGGCGGGGCCCTGGAGGGGCTCGCGGACGGCAAAATAGATTCCATCCTGGTCTGCCCGGCCAAAAAGGGCGGTTCTTTTTTGGGACTGGCCGTTGTTGTAAATAAGCGTGGTAAGAAAAAGTTTTTGCAGAGTGACCCGGGCAACCTCAATGCTATATGCCAGGGGGCGGCGATAGTGATAGAGAACCTCGAGCTCTTCAAAGCGAAGCTTCAGGCGGAGAAGATGGCCGCGGTCGGAGAGACTATAACCGGCATTGCCCATTATATAAAGAACGTGCTTCAGGGGATACTTAGCGGATCAACCGCGATAAAGGCGGCCCTGGAGGATGAGAACCTTAAGATGATAAACATGTCATGGGGCGTCATCGATAATAACATCGGGATAATCTCATCGCTTGTAATGGATATGTTATATTATTCCGGTAAACGCGAATTGCAGAAAGAAAAGCTGAACCTAAAGGAGACCATAGAAGGCGTTATCCGCCTTTGTGAGCCGGCGCTGCGTGAAAAGGGCATCAGGCTGGCAGCCGAGTCCACGGAGTTGCCGGAATTTATCATGGCGAGCGGGAAGGGGATACACAGGTCCCTCCTCAACATGATAACCAACGCTGCCGACGCCTGCGATAAGCCGAACGCGTGCATTGAAATAAGGAGCTCATATTCGGCAAGTAAGGGTTTTCTGAAGATCATAGTAAATGATAATGGCAAGGGCATGTCGAAGGAGGACCAGAAAAGGATCTTCCAGCCGTTTTTCACAAAAAAGAAAAAAGAGGGTACGGGAATGGGGCTCGCGATCACGAACAAGATAATCGCTGAGCACGGCGGCTCGATAAAAGTGGAATCGGAGCCCGGAAAGGGTACTTCGTTCGAGATCTCCCTGCCATGCGCTTAATAATACGTATACTTAAGCCCGTCTTTATGCTATAATAATGTAATTATAATTCAATAGGAGGCATACATGCGTATATTAAAGAAAGAGAGAAGGGCTTTCCACAGGAACCCTGTAGAGCTTGTTATAACAGGATTCATGCCTGCTAAGGAGGTCAGCGCCAAGGATGAATTCAAGTGTGTTGCCAGGGATATAAGCCCTAAAGGCATCAAGCTGATAATCCCAAAGGATGTGCGTGTGGGAGATGAACTCATCCTCCTCTTGGATAAGCCATTGGCGATAAAGCCCGTACTTGTTAAAGGCCGGGTGGCATGGGCAAAAGGCGCCGATAAGCCCGGACAGGGCAAGAGGAAAGAATCACAGGTAGGCGTGGAATTCGTTCACGTTACACCGTTTGCCGGCAATTCACTCCGGTCTCTTATGGATGAGGTCGAAGCCACTAATAAGCTATTGAGGGATATTTAACAGTAAATGACCAAGCGAGATACGTGGGCCAGTAGATTTGGCATTATCATGGCAGTGGCGGGAAGCGCCATAGGCCTGGGTAATTTTTTGAGATTTCCCGGACAGGCTGCCTCTAACGGCGGCGGGGCCTTCATGATACCATACTTTATATCGCTTCTTCTTCTGGGCATCCCGCTTATGTGGATAGAGTGGACCATCGGCAGGTATGGCGGCGGGTTCGGGCACAGCACAGCCCCCGGTATCTTTCATACCTTATGGGAAAAGAACAGATTTATAAAATACTTCGGTCTTATAGGGATCTTCGGGCCGCTGGTAATATTCATATACTACATTTATATAGAATCATGGACGCTCGCGTACAGCTTCTTTTCTGTTACAGGGAGGCTTTCAGGCCTGACTGATCAATCCCAGATGACAGGATTTCTGAGCGCATTCCAAGGGTTGACAAAGAATGAACATTTTCAGTCAATAGGCCCGGCCTATACGTTCTTTATAATAACTTTCTTGGTAAATATTTTTATCTTATATCATGGGATAAAAAAGGGCATAGAGCGCTTTTGCAAAATAGCCATGCCTATATTGCTGCTTTTCGCTTTATTCATGCTTATAAGAGTCCTTACGCTCGGCGCGCCCGACACGCGGATGCCATCATGGAACATTGCTAACGGGCTTGGTTTCCTGTGGAATCCGGATTTTTCGGCGCTGAAAGACGCAAAAGTATGGCTCGCGGCCGCAGGGCAGATCTTTTTCACGCTCTCTGTTGGAATAGGAGTAATACTCACATACGCCAGTTATCTGTCAAGGGGGGACGATGTCGCCCTTTCCGGGTTGTCGGCAGTATTTACGAATGAATTCGCGGAGGTGATACTGGGGGCTAGCATTATAATACCGGCCGCTTTTATATTTTTTGGCCCGGCGGGCACTACCGATATAGCGCGGGGCGGCATATTCAACCTGGGGTTCGTGACCATGCCGCTTATTCTGAATAACCTTAACTTCGGCCCCCTGTTCGGTTTTTTCTGGTTCTTTCTGCTTTTTTTAGCCGGCGTGACTTCCTCGATATCTCTGGCTCAGCCTGCGATAGCGTTCATGGAAGATGAGTTTAACCTGGACAGAAGAAAGGCCGTTGCAGCTTTTCTCATAGTGGGATTTACTCTCAGCCACCTTGCCATATTGTTCTTAAGGCACGGAGTGGTGGACGAGCTCGATTTCTGGGGCGGGACATTCTGTCTGGTTCTATTTGCAACAGTGGAGACGATCCTTTTTGCCTGGGTATTCGGCATGGAGAACGCATGGGAAGAGATACATCACGGCGCGGATATTTCAATACCGCGTTTTTATAAGTTCATCATAAAATACATTACGCCGCTGTTTTTGTTCTCGATCCTGATATTCTGGGTCATACAGAAGGGCGGTTCAGTGCTTATGATGGAGGATGTGGCGGCGGCGGACAGACCGTATATTATATTGACTAGGACGGTGCTGCTGGCGTTAGCGGCTATTCTGGGCATTATGATCAATATCAGCTGGCGTAAGCGGAAATTGAACCCTGAAAAGGCAGTTAAGAGATGAAGACATCAGGTCTCATATTCTTTATCGTTTCCTGGTCTTTTATAATAGGCATGCTGGTGTACTGTTTTTACAGGGTCTTTTCGGCGAAGAGGCTTGATTGAGGGCGGGGTCTGTGAAGTATATTGTTTCTAGCTTTTTAGCAGGGCTTTTGATGGTAAGTATGCCGTCTCGGTCACAGGCTCAATATGACCCCGAGGCGCCGATGCATGTGAGGAAGATAAGTTTCGCTGCCGACAAGCCTTCGGGGCTTGGCAGGTACGTTCCTTTGAAAAAGGCCGAATACGCCAACGCTGAGGATGTATACATATACATAGAGGTCTCTAACTGTAAAGCCCGGAAAGATAAGCTCTATTTTCGCACTACGCTTGCCATGGATGTTGAGATCTATTACGAGGACGGCCTGAAGATATACAGCCATGAAGAGGCCGCCTCGCATGATGTGCTGCATCCGCGGAAAAAGAACGAGAGTTATATTTGGACAAAGATAAATACCTCATTGCTCGAGGAAGGCGAATATAAGGTTGAGATGAGGATAACCGACGAAAATTCAGACAAGGAGGCCTTTGCCTTAACAAGGTTTAGGGTACTGTAAACAATTATGGCTATATCAAAACTGAAGATAGGAAGACACGAATCCGAATACCCCGTTATCCAGGCCGGCATGGGAGTCAGGGTAGGGAACGCGAGCCTTGCCGCTGCTACCATAAATTCCGGAGGCATGGGCATGATAGCCAGTGTCGGGATAGGCGAGGATTATGACAGGTCTCTCAGAGAATACGAGATAATTTCCGAGAAGAACCTTGCCAGGGAGATAAAACTGGCCCGCAAGCTCACGAACGGCAAGGGGCCGCTTGGCGTTAATATAATGGTGGTTTTGACAAACTATGAATCGACGGTCAGGACGGCGGTTCGGGAAGGAATAGATTTTATCGTTTCGGGAGCAGGGCTTCCGCTGAGGCTGCCTGAGTTTGCCGGTAATGATACCGCGATAGTGCCGGTAGTCTCTTCTGCACGGGCATTGGAGCTTATATTGAAGACCTGGAAGAGAAAGTATGACAGGAGGCCCGAAGCCGTTATAATAGAAGGGCCGCTCTGCGGCGGCCATTTGGCTTTTACAGACTCACAGCTCAAGGCAAGCGAAGAATATTCGCTCGAGATCCTTTACAAAGAATGCAAGGACGTTCTGGATAAGCATTCCATATCCGACATACCGCTTATAGCGGCCGGTGCTATTTCAGTGCCCGAGGATGTCCTGAAGGCGCTCGAGTGGGGGTATCAGGGGGTTCAGATAGGCACCAGGTTCATCTGCACGGAGGAGAGCGGCATGTCCGAGGAAGGCAAGAAGCTCTACGTGGAGAGCAAGTCCAGCGACACGGTCGTTATATCAAGCCCTGTCGGAATGCCTGTCAGGGTCATAAAGTCTCCGCTTGTCGAAAGGGTGTTATCAGGAAAGAGGGAACCCTTCGCCTGCCCGTACAAGTGTCTCAGGTCCTGCGATAAGAACAAGGTGCCCTTCTGTATCGCCCGCGCCCTTATACATGCTTGGAACGGCGATATTGACAAGGGTCTTTTTATGACCGGCTATGATCTGGATAGGGTAAACGAGATAACTCCGATGAATGACTTTTTCGCAGGCCTTGATAAAGCGGCCGCGCTGACACACTGCCTTACTTCATGATGCGTTCTACCACTACCGTTGGGCTATTAACGGTCCTCTTGGTATCAGCGATGCTTCTCCAGGGATGCGGTGTGCTCCCGGTGAAGTATGATTATAAGAAGATCTTCTCCGCATATCTTCCGAGAGTAGACGATAACCCGGTGATCATTATACCCGGGATAATCGGCTCCCGCCTCGTGAATGTCGAGACCGGCAAAATGGTGTGGGGGGCCCTGCGCCTGAAGCAGATATTCTTTTTATCCGAGCGCGACGACATTGCCCTGCCTATCGATTCAGTACCCATCCACTCCAACAAGGACGCCATTATCTCCAAAGGGATAGTTGACAAATATGAATTTCCCATAGGGATACTGCAGTTCAAGGTCTATAGGGAGCTTCTCGACATGTTCGAAGAGGTGGGCTACAGGCTCGGGGATATAAACAGTCCCGTTCCTGGGGACAACCTTTTCATATTCGATTACGACTGGAGACTTGACAATGTCGCCAGCGCGAAACTGCTTGCCGAAAGAATAGAGGATATAAAGCGGCTCACAGGCAAGAAGAATATGAAGTTCAATCTCGTCTGCCACAGCATGGGAGGGCTGATAGGCAGGTATTATATGCGCTATGGCGGCGTGGATGTTCTCGATAAGTCCGATAATTTCAACGTCACATGGAAGGGCGCTAAGAATATAGATAAACTTATCCTTATCGGCGTGCCCAACCTGGGATCGATGCCTATATTCAAGTTTTTGCATCTGGGGCTGGACCTGGGCGTTGTCGAATATCCTCCATATGTCCTTTTTACGATGCCCAGCATATACCAGCTCTTGCCATTTAGAAAGACAAGCTGTTTTATCGACGAAAAAGGTAATGATCTGGATGTGGACCTTTATGAGGTAGAGAACTGGAAGAAATACGGGTGGAGCATATATTCAGAGAAGATGCTTACGCTCACAAAGTCGCGCTTCTGGATGAAATTCAAGGATGAATGGGATGAAAAATCGGAGGAATACGCCGATATGAGAGACAATTTCGTTAAGGCCGCGCTCGAACGGGCGGACCGCTTTCACAGGTCCCTAAATTTCAAATCCTGGAGGAAGAAGCCGTGCGAGATCATATTGTTCGGCGGCGACACTGAGTGGACGCTGACAAAGGCAATATTGAAGAAGGACGCCGCTGGCAGATGGCGTACACGTTTTTGGGACCCGCGGCTCGAAGATAAGCTATTGACCCCGGGTGATAACATGGTTACGAGGGAGAGCATGCTGGGGGTACGCAACGCCGGTTTTACAAAAAGAGGCTGGCAGGATTCACCTATGGATATATCGTTCTCACTCTTCGTTACTCAAAGGCACGAGAACATACACAAGGATGCGACGTTCCAAGATAACCTGCTCCACATATTGCTGGGTAACTAGGGTAGGTATTCCCTAGGTATCTCGCAGATGTCCCCGGCAGCTATGCCGTTCTTCTCGAAATAACCCATAGGTACTTCAAGGGCAAAGCTTACCTTTTTCTTCGACTCGTATATAATCTGGCTGTTGATCCGCGGCATCCGGACGATCTCAGTTATCCTGCCTTGCGAGTCGATAAAAGCGGCGGATAGAGGCACCAGTGTATTTCTCATCCACAGTCTGCAGATCCTTACGCTCGGATATACAAACAACATACCTGTCCCTTCAGGTACCATGTTCCTGTTCATAAGCCCCTGCCTGCGGGCGCGTTCGCTTACAGCCACTTGCACGTTCAGCTCCAGGCCGTTTATCGTCAGGGACGAAGTTTCAAATAGGCTTTCGCAAAAAGAAACATCTGCTGCTAACGTGCCAAACAGGACTATGGCCGTCAACACTGTCATAAATTTACGCATAAGACCTCTCGCTTCTATTGTATACAAAATCCCTCTACTTGCAAGCAAATTTTGCTGCCGGGGGTAATGCAAATACTTTTACGCGATAGCATAATAGCACTCCTCCGGAT
>CAZKWI010000050.1:0-7674 GCA_964556455.1 uncultured Planctomycetia bacterium
GACATTTTTTTGACAGTTTGCATTTTTTTGCACAGCGTGCGTGCGGCGCGCATCCGCGAGCGAGCGACAAGCGAAGGCAACCCACGCAAGCGCTATTCATGGTTACGTTTGACTTGCAGCTTAATTCCGCCTGGTGGTGAAAAAGTACAGCGCGAGGGCTGCTAATGTAAGGAGGGTTATGTATTTGCCGATCTTGTAGGAGAGCGGGTCGAAGACAAATCTTACGGTATGTTCCCCTTTATCAAGGTGAACAGCTTTCAAAATGTAGTACGCCCTGTACAGCTTATCGGGCTTTCCGTCCACGAAGACCTTCCATCCGGGGTAATACGTATCGCTCAGGACCAGGAATTTAGGCTCTCTTAATGACGCCTTTATCACAACCTCGTTAGGCTTGTAGCTTTTGATCTCCGTTCTTTCTGTCCCGGCTGCGGCTGAGGCAGACCGTTCCTTCAGCAGAGGTGCTTCTTCCAAAATGACCGCTGCTGCCGGATCAAAATTCTCGTCTTCAAGGGCACTCAATGTCTCTTCTTCATCATTGATGACCTTGTACTTCTTTATAAGAAAGACCCTGCCTAAAGAGTCTTTCTTTTTGTTTATGCAGAAATACTTATATAACTTTTTCGCGTACGGTACAGGATGATCCCCCAATTCACCCGAAAGGGCAAGGTCATAACCCTTATCCTTGATCGGGGCGGTACTGATGATATACCTTATGTTCAGAAGGTCCAGGAGCCCGGACTTATGAAGATCCTCCCTATTGTATATTATGTTCGTGAAACGGGCGTAATCTCTCCTGAATATCGAACCGTACCCCTGGGCATCCGATATCCCGTAAGGCATTGCGGAATTGCAGTAAAAAGTCTCCTTCCTGTTGACGAGTCCCTTCCGAAAATCCGGCCCCCATTTATACTGATTTATCCCGGCCATCCTCTTTGTGCGAAATATACGTGAATACCCGTCATCCCCCTTAAGCGCCAACAGGCTTTGTGGGGCTTTTTTGAACTTGTTTCTATCCATGTCTCTTATTATCCCCGCGTTCACTCCCGCCAGGTCAAAAAGGAATATAGCCAGTATCAAAAAACCGAACGTCCCGGCCCCCATCTTTTTTCTTAAATATAAGATCATGCTCAGGGCTGAAATGGAGAAGACTATAAATGCGCGGGCCAGGTTCGACCCTGTCGACAGAAATACGGTTCGCGCTATGGAAAGGCGGTTCAGAATACCGGGAGTTTCTGTAAGCAGGTATTTTACAAAAAAAGTATAAAGGGGCGCGCTGAATGCAAAGAGCGCTATTAGCGCCAGCCCCGCGAACCCGCTTATCATGATAAGCATCCTTGAAAAACGCGCGCTCTTTTTTCCGCCTAGCCTTAAAAAAGAGTCCAGCCCTATCCCGGTAAGCACGGACAATGAAAAGCCTGTTATAAAGATATATTTTACGGGGTAGCGGATAAGCGCGATGCCCGGCAGGTAGTCGAAGAGCAGCTTATATAATGGAGTATATTTGCCCATAGCCAGTATCAGGGACAGGACCGTAAGAAAGGTAAAGAATATCACCTTCCTGCTGCGGCCGGCAAAAAGGGCCAGGGATATAAAGATAACCGACGTCACGCCCGCATAAAGGCTTATGAGCCAGTACTGGATATTCAGATGGCTCCCCGCCGTTGACGCGTCACCCAGCGCGTGCGGCACAAAGAATGACAGGATCTCCCAGGGGAATAACGAATGCTTTGTAGCGATATTGAACGCGCCGGTGGCGGACCTTGTGGAACGCGATAAGAGTTCCAGGAAAGGTAAAAGCTGCACGGCGCTGACAGCTATCCACGACAGTATAGCCACCAGGGATAAGGCCAGGATTTTTCTCAGATCCCGGGGCTTTTCCCCGTTCCTGTATGAATTGTGAACGAAGAAGGCCGCATAAAATAAAAGGATCCATGCGGTGCAATAGATTATAGTAGGCTCGCCCCCTAAAAACTGAAGAGAGAGAAAGATCCCGGCGATAAACGCCGCCTTGAGGCTCCTTTTTCTAAGCATGCGGTCAAAGAACAGAAATACGCACGGAAGCCATATGACAGAGCTCAGTGTCGTATTCATGGCTATGACCGAATTCAGGTACCCGCCGAAGATAAAGACAATAGATGAAAGAAGAGATGCCGGCCGCAGGTATCCCCAGTCGCGCATGAGAGCGTACATGAATATGCCGGCCAGCATGAAATGGGATATTATATACCAGTTGAACGCCCCTTCAAAAGAGACCGGTAAATAATATATAGCGCTTAACGGGTAAAAGATACATGGCTGGAGGGTGGCCAAAAACGGGGTGCCGCTTTTTAGGAATGGGTTCCAGAGCGGTATGGTCCCTGATCTGACGCTTTCGGCGGCAAAATGCCTTATAGGGTAAAAATAATTCGCGAGGTCTGCGTAGATCAGTATATTTTTGCGGAATACTACATTATAGAACCACAGGACTGCCAGGATAACAAGGAGGGATAATGCTGCTATATCTTTTACATCTAACCTATAGCGTTTGTAAGGTATCATATAAGCATGAGGGAGGAGTCGCCTCCCCCCTCAGAACAATGAAATATATATGTACCAAAAAATACTTTACTTATGAGTGACTTCTGCCTGTCCGGTGCCGGAAGTATAAGCTATAGTAAAAGCGGCGAAAATATCGGCTGTAGTATCATCATCAAGGCATATATTCCATGTGGCAGGATAAGTTCCGGCGTTGCCATCTATTAGTTCCTGCGCTTTGTATATCTGGGCGCCCGCCTCGATCGCTGCCTCTACGCCGTCCTCGGCCCTGGCTTTGGCATCGTCTCTCAAGTCAATGAACTTTGGTATAGCCACAACGGCCAATATGCCTAATATAGTTATAACCATTACCAGCTCTATTAATGTAAAACCTCTCTTCATAGCCACACTCACCTCCCTATTTAATATTCCTATTATATTTCTCATAGTATACCATATACAATGCTAAGTGTCAATATGCCGGTCATACTGTCATCACGTCTTAAAGAGCTGTATCATGTTCCACATAGGCAGGAATATGGCAAGGGCCAGCATAAGGACGGCGCAGCCTATTACCACAACGAGTATAGGCTCTATCATCGTGGTAAGGTTCGCTATCATGTAATCTGTTTGCTGGTCATAATATTCGGATACGCGTAGGAGGAGCTCATCTACTTTACCTGTCTCCTCCCCTATGGACACCATCTGTATGACCATCGGGGTGAAGACCTTGCTCTTGGCCATGGGTTCGGCCATGCTGCCGCCCTCATTGACGCTGGCCATGATATCCTTTATGGCGTCTCCTATAACAACATTTCCTGTAGCGTTAGAGACCATATCCAGGATACCCAGTATGGGGACGCCACTGCGTATCAGTATCGCCGTGATCCTGCAGAAGCGCGACATGATGATCATGAATACAAGCGGTCCGAATATGGGAACCTTCAACTTAAAGGCGTCCCACAGCTTTTGCCCGAAGTGGGTGGCCGTGAATTTTCTGAATGCTACGATCAATACGGCGAGCACGGTAAGACAGATATACCAGTAGCTCCTTATCGCCTCGTTGATAAATATGAGTATCTTTGTGGGTAACGGCAGCTCGCCTTCAAATCTGGCGAATAGTGAAACAAAACGCGGCACTACCCACGTAACCAGCACAAAGAACCCGCCGACAAGAAAAATGATAGTGATGAGCGGGTATCTCGTGGCGGTAGTTATCTTGTCCTTCGTCTTGGCGTCATGCTCGCCCAATTCCGCAAGCCTGAGCAGTATATCATCGAGCACGCCGCCTACTTCCCCTGCCTTTACCGCACTTACATACATCTCGTTGAATACACGGGGATGCCTGGTCAGTGCTTCTGAAAAACTGCTCCCGCCTTCTATGTCTTTTACGATAACGCGTATTATATCTCTCAGGGCGTCGCACTCAGTCTGTTTTTCGATAGCGTTAAGGCCCGCGAGGAGCGGCAGGCCCGCCTTTATCAGTGTCACCAGCTGGCGGTTGAAGAGGTTCAGGTTCTCCATGCTGACGTTCTTGAACCTGCTCATAAAACTTATGTTCTCCGTGGTCGCTTCCCGCGATATGGAAACGGGCGCGTATCCCATAGATTCAAAATGGGTAGCCACGGCGCGTTCGTCATCACCGCCTATCGTGCCTGTTATGAGCTTACCGAATTTATCGCGCACCCTGTATCTGAATTGTGGCATCTTGAATTCCCCCGGTTAAACGGATTGCATTACACGCAATATCTCTTCGGGTGTGGTTATGCCTTTTTTGACCTTTTCCACCCCGTCCTGTATCAATGTCATAAAACCGCTTTCCTTGGCGGCCTTTGTTATAGCTTCGAGCGTGGGATTCTCAACCATGACATGCTTGACGGTCTCATTGATCACAAGGAGCTCGTATACGCCTGTCCTGCCGGAAAATCCGGAATAATTACATTTAGGGCATCCGGCCCCTTTATACAGCGTTACTTCACTCGGGATCTTCAGGTCCTTCAGGACCTCATCCTGCGGAACATGCTTCTCCTTGCATCTCTCGCAGCTCACCCTCACCAGCCTCTGGGCCAGTATCCCAGCCAGTGTGCCGGCTATAAGGAACGGCTCTATGCCCATCTCTATAAGTCTAGTGACCGTAGAGCACGCGTCGTTGGTGTGGAGCGTTGAGAAGACGAGGTGGCCTGTAAGCGACGCCTGTATCGCTATCTCCGCGGTCTCTTTATCCCTTATCTCGCCTACCATTATTATGTCCGGGTCCTGCCGCAGGAAGGTGCGCAGCCCCTCCGCGAAATTGAAGCCTATCTTAGGATTCACCTGGGTCTGCCTTATAAGGGGTATCTGGTATTCCACAGGGTCTTCTATGGTGATTATGTTCTTTTCTATCGAGTTTATCGTAGCAAGCGACGCGTACAGTGTGGATGTCTTCCCGCTGCCCGTAGGCCCGGTGACGAGCACTATGCCGTGTGAACGGTTTATGACCTTATTGAACCTCTTGAGGTCGTCGCTCATGAAACCCAGGTCGCCAAGCCCCAGAAGGACACTCGATTTATCCAATATCCTTATGACAACGTTTTCGCCGTGGACGGTCGGGCACGACGAGACTCGCAGGTCAAGGCTCTTATTCTCGAGCTTAAGCTCTATCTTGCCGTCCTGGGGTTTTCTCTTTTCCGCTATATTCA
This sequence comes from uncultured Planctomycetia bacterium, assembly GCA_964556455.1. Lineage (GTDB taxonomy): Bacteria > Omnitrophota > Gorgyraeia > JABMRJ01 > JABMRJ01 > CAZKWI01. The sequence continues at coordinate 5,193 of CAZKWI010000050.1, forward strand.
TCTTGGAGAGTATCTTTATACGCGATAGAATGGCGCTGGTCAGACGCGTGGGAATGGTGTTGACCTCATGCAGGACGCCGTCTATCCTATATCTTATCCTGAGCGTGTTCTCGTCCGGTTCTATATGTATATCGCTCGCCCTGCTCCTTACCGCCTCGGTAACGATGAGGTTCACGACTTTTACTATAGGCGCTTCTTCCGTCGTTACGCCTGTGGTGTCGCCTAGATCCACTTCTTTCGTCTCAGGCTCCTTGGTCTCTATGGTCTTTACGACATCCTGAACTTTGCCTACGCCTGCGTAGTACTGGTCGATCGCCCTAAGGACAGCGTCGCTGGAGGCCAGCACGATATCGACATTAGCGCACCCGGATTTGTTCCTTATAAGGTCTATGGCTACGAGATCGTTCGGATTGACCATGGCCACGGTCAGCGTGCTATCGGACCTGAAGACAGGTATGGCGCTGAACTGTTTCGCTATCGCTTCGGGAACGAGCTTTACGACATTCGCGTCGAGAATATACTCTTTAAGGTCGATGAAGAGGGTCCCCATCTCCTCGGACATCACATACGCTATGTCGACAGCCTTTATTATGCCCAGTTTTTCGAGCGCCTTTTCCAGGGTAAGGCCTGTCTTTTGAGCCTCTGTCTCCGCGGCCTTTATGTCGTCATCGGTTATTATCTTCCTGGTCTTGAGCACCCCGATCACATCTGTCTTCATACTCACCCTATTTTTTACGCCCGCTCGTTTTATTCCAGTACTCTTCGGTTCCCATGTCCTCGAATAAGCCTTTATGCTCGTATATATGCAATTTTGCGTTTTTTACCAGCTTTGGAAAAAGGTCCTTGTCAAAGTCCTGGAAACCATCCCCTATGTAGTCGACAACTTCGCGGGAGAAACAGTATATACCGCAGTTCACAAGCCGTTTCCTCGTAAAACCGGTGACGAGGTCTCTCTCATGCGTCACTATGCCGAAGGCCTTGGGCTCGGAAATATCCTTTACCACCATGGTAGCAAGCCCTTTATGCGACGCCACGAGCTTTTTCGCGTTGATATCGGTATAAGTGTCTGTATGCGTAGCGATAAACTTTTCGCCGAGTTCTTTCAAAAAATACTTCACAGCACCCGCATTCCCTAACGGCGTCTCTTCGGCCAGGATAGGCAGCTTCAGGTACTTGAATTTCGCTTTGTCTTTCGCCCTTACGTTCAAAAGGACATCGAACCCTTTATACAGTTCGATAATGTGCTCGATGACAGGCCTGCCTCTGATAGGGATCAGCGGCTTGGGAATGCCGGGAAAGATCTTTTTTGTCCTTGTGCCCTCCCCCGCGGCAAGTATTATAACATTCATCCATATACCCTCTTATAGCATTTATATGTTATAATAATACCATATAAAAATAACAAAAGCAAGCGCACGCGGGCGCAGAAATTTTTGTCGGTGGCTCATTAAGACAGCACAGGTGTATATTGTCTCCGCTTGCCGCTCGCAAAAGGAACGCGCCTTTTGCTCGCTGTGGTTGACAAAGGCGCAAATAGTGGGGACAGGTCTCTCCAAGTGTTATTCACATCTTAAGACCTGTCCCCATATGACTCAGTATGGCGCGAAAGAGGAGTGCGCGATTTCAAACAGTCGCTTCGACAATATACACCTGTGCTGTCCGATAATTGATTAGAGGAAAAATTTCTGCTTCGCTTTGAGGGGAAAATGGAAAAAGTAAGATACGAGATGGACCCATACAACAGGCTTATGGTGACCGGAGGGAAAAAGTCCGGCGCACGAAGGTACAGGTTAAAGCTTGACGGATATTTCAAGACCGGTAACGACAATTCCCTCCGCTATATGGTCAAGTCTCCTTATAATAATACACCTTATGGTGATCTGCCGCACAGGATAGACCTTAAAGGGCGCTATTCCCTGACGACAAACCATGACCTGCTCTTCACGGTCAGCCGCTCGCGTAAACAGCGCTATGCTGAACAGCTCACCCTTAGGGGCGGTATAGTTTCTGTCGATAAGAACAGTCTGACGTTCGCCGTTACCACCAGACAAGGGAACGGTACATCATTTACGCGTTCTCTCGTGCTTAACGGCAGATGGAACATGGACGCGGATCAAAGGATCGTCTTTTCTGTGCGCAGGGACTCAAGGATAGATGATGATCTCATATTTGCCTCCGGCTGGAAGATAACGAAGGCAAACGAGATAGAATACTCATATAAGAGATCCGGCCGGACAGGCAAAAAGGTCCGCACACTCACTTTTAAAGGCAGGTGGGAATTTATTAATGATAACCGCATAAGATACAAACTCAGCCTTAAGGACAATTCCGCCTTTGAACTGCAGGCCGTTCTTGTAAGAGCGGGATTTCTTGGAAAACGGAGCGCGCTCATTTATAAAATGGGCGCGAAGGCCGTCGGAGAGCTGGCGGCGAAGAACGGTTCTTCGAAAATACGTTACTTGAAATTTTTCGGCGAGTGGAA
>CAZKWI010000050.1:7688-13059 GCA_964556455.1 uncultured Planctomycetia bacterium
GTCACGCGGAATGCAGGACTTCTGTTCGAGATACGGTATTCAGGCAAAAAGACCGATCTCATCGCTTTCGGGGCCAAAGCAAGGCTTAATAAATACGGTGAACTCGCCCTTATGCTAAGGAATAAAGATGGTGAGTCTCTGGGTGTTGAGGTTACCTTAAAAAAGAGATTTCTTGGGTCTTCCGGCGAGGCGCTTGTGAAATTACTGGCCTCAAAGAAAGAGAAGTCGATAATGTTGGGCGCGGGGAAGCTCTTTTAACGCGAATAGCGCGCCATTATATCCTGCCATCTGCCCTGGGCCTTGATGATGAGGTCGCATATCTCTCTCACTGCCCCACGCCCGCCGTGCGCTTTGGTTATATAATGGGCCGCCTTTTTAGTTTCTTCGACAGCGTTGGGTACGCTTACCGCGAATCCGACCCTCTTTAAGACCGGTATATCTATGAGGTCATCCCCTATAAAACACGTCTCCTTTGGGGACAGGTTGAACTTTTTCAATATGCCTTCGAACGTCTCGAGCTTATCGAAGCAGTTCTGGTATACGTGGTCTATGTTGAAATCCTTTGCCCTCCTTGATACTATCTTCGATTTCTTAGCCGTCATGATGGCGCTCGGTATGCCGGCCCTCTTCAAGAGGACTATCCCGAAACCGTCCTGGACATCAAAGAACTTCAGCTCATTAGCCTTGTTATCGTATATTATTCTTCCGTCGGTAAGAACCCCGTCAACGTCGAGGATAAGCAGTTTTATCTTCTTCAGTCCTTCCTGGTTCATACAAGACCGGCCTTGAGAAGATCCTGCACATCGAGGAGGCCTATCGGGCGGTTCCTGTCGTCCACGACAGGGATCTCGTCTATCTTCCTTTCCTTCAGGAGCCCGAACGCTTCTGCGGCAAGTTTATCTTTTGTTATGGCGGTGGGGTTCTTGGTCATAACGTCCCTGATTATCCTGTCCGTTATGTGCGTATCTTTATCTATGTGGCGTCTCAGGTCCCCGTCAGTGAATATCCCGGTAAGCCTGCCCTTTTTATCCACTACGCTGGCGCTTCCTGCGCGCGCCCGGGTTATGGCCACAAGGGCCTTCTTGACCTTTGTCCCTTCGCTGACTATAGGGTTATCCCTGCCCTTTCTCATTATATCGTCGACCCTGAGAAGAAGCCTCTTGCCCAGTATTCCCCCGGGGTGAAAGAGCGCAAAATCTTTTTCGCGGAAACCCTTCTTTTCCAGGAGGGCTACTGCGAGAGCGTCACCCATCGCGAGCATCGCCGTGGTGGATGCCGTCGGGGCTAAGCCCAGGGAACAGGCCTCCTTATCCACGGATGTATCAATGATATAATCACTGTTCTTGGCAAGTGTGGACCTGCTGTTGCCTGAGAACGCTATCAGCCTGGCCCCTATCTTCTTTATTACCGGCAGAAGCCTCACTATCTCCTCTGTCTCGCCGGAATTGGAGAACGCGACAATGCAGTCTTCGCTGGTTATTCTCCCGAGGTCGCCGTGAAGGGCCTCAGCGGGATGCAGATACAAAGACGGTGTACCGGTGGATGAGAGCGTAGCGGAAACCTTCTGCGCTATAAAACCGGGCTTTCCCATACCTGTGACTATCACTCTCCCCTTTATCCTGCATATATAATTCACCATATCCTCGAAGCTCCTGTTGATGCGCTTCTTAAGGCTCGATATCGCGCTGGCCTCTATCTCCAGGACCTCTCTGGCTATTCTTCTCGTCATCTTCATCACCTTCCGGCAGCCTCTTCGACCTTCTTCAGCTTTCTCAAAAAATTTTCCATCTTTTCCAAAGGCAGCATATTGGACCCGTCGCTAAGTGCCCTGTCCGGGTCTTCGTGTACCTCTATAAATATCGCGTCTGCGCCGCATACAACAGAAGCCAGGGCCAAGGGCTCCACGAACTCCCTGTCGCCGCCACTCGAAGTGCCCTTGCCGCCCGGGACCTGCACAGAGTGCGTGGCATCGAATACCACGGGATAACCGAACTTCCTCATTATAGGTATGGAACGAAAATCGCTCACAAGTGTATTGTACCCGAAACTCGTCCCGCGCTCCGTTATCAGTATATTCCTGTTGCCGCTCGATTCCATCTTCTCTATTATATTGCGCACATCCCACGGCGCCAGGAATTGCCCCTTTTTTATATTCACTGTTTTCCCGGTCTGTGCCGCCTTCATTATAAGGTCTGTCTGTCTGGACAGGAAAGCGGGGATCTGTATTATATCTACTGCGCTGCCTACTCTTTTCACGTCCTCCCGGCAATGGATATCGCTCAGGACAGGTATCTTCAGCTCAAGTCTGATCCTCTTTAATATCCTTATCCCCTTATCCGCGCCCGGTCCCCTGTAAGACGCGCCGGAGGTGCGGTTCGCTTTATCAAAACTTGTCTTGTATATAAAAGGGACCTTCAGCTTCTTCGTTATCTTCTTCAGGCGTTTCGCATGACGGAGCGCGCTCGCCTCTGATTCTATGACGCACGGGCCCGCTATCAGGGCGACCGGATTCCCCGCGCCTATTCTTACGCCAGATATTCTCACTTCTTTTGTCTTCATATTGTTGCGCCCCTGGTCAGGAATACGCGCTTCGCCCTTTCAAGGTCATAAGGCGTATCTATGCCGACGGTCTCAAAACTCGTCTCTACTGTCTTTATCTTGTAACCGTGTTCCAGGGCCCTTAGCTGTTCGAGTGACTCCACCTTCTCGAGCTCTGTTTTCGGTAGATTCGTGAAAGTAAAAAGGAAATCCTTTGTATAAGCGTAGATGCCCAGATGTTTGTAAAAGGTCCTCGGGTTCGTATCCCTTTCGAACGGTATGGGGCTCCTGGAAAAATACATCGCGAAACCCTCTCTGTCTATAACGGCCTTCACTACATTAGGGTTCGTGAGCTCGTCTTTATCCTTTATGGGCTTTATCGCGGTCGCTATATCTAAGGAACTGTCCTCAAGCAGGGTTCTTACCAGTTCGTCTATCACGGTATAATGCATCAGAGGCTCGTCGCCCTGTATGTTGACGACCACCTTGACATCCATGGGGTTTATCACCTCGGTGAGCCTGTCCGTGCCCGTCTGGTGGCCGGAAGAAGTAAGGAGGGCTTTACCGCCGAAGTTCACTACACATTTCCTCACCCGTTCGTCATCCGTGGCAACTATCACGTCATTAAGCATCTTGGCTTTCATCGCAGATTCATAGACGTGCTGTACTACAGGCTTTCCCATAAGGTCTGCCAGCACTTTACCTTCGAACCTGGTCGATCCGTGCCTCGCGGGTATCACCCCGATCGCTTCCATCATGCCTTTCCTGCCGTCTCCTCTTTTATCCTGCCTATGAGCTCATCCGGCTCCACTACCGCTATGCCTACTTTACTCACCACTACGCCTGCGGCGCAGTTGGCTATGAAGGCCGCCTCAGTATTTCCGGCACCGCTGGCGAGCGCAAGGCAAAAAGTACCTACAACAGTATCGCCCGCGCCGGAGACATCATACACTTCTCTGGCTACAGTGGGGATGAAGATCTTTTTCTTCCCGTCAAATAAGGCCATGCCTCTTTCACCCAGAGTTATAAGCGCCATTTCACAGTTCGTCTTCTTAAGCAAGGCCGTGCCCGCGGCATCTATGGACCGTTCATCTTTTATCTTGATGCCTGTCGCGATAGTCGTCTCCGCCGCGTTCGGCGTTATAAGTGTAACGCCCTTGTAAAGATCGAAATTCTCTTCTTTTGGATCGACCGCCACTACCTTCTTATAAGACTTCGCGAGCGGTATAATATTTTTCAGGAGGCGCGGCACGACCATTCCTTTACCATAATCCTCCACTATCAGTATATCTATATCGCGCATTCTCTTTTTAATATGCTCTATAGACTCATCCAGCAGCTTGTCGGGTACGGAATCAACTGTTTCCCTGTCTATGCGCACCACCTGCTGTTTAGAGGCGATCACGCGTGATTTTAGTATGGTGGGCCTGCCTGCGTCAGTGATTATGCCGTCGGTGGATATGCCCCTTGAAGACAATTCATTCTTCAGCAGCCTTCCCCTCTCGTCGTTACCTATAACGCCTACCAACTCGACCTTTCCGCCGAGCGCGGCTATGTTATTTGCGACGTTGCACGCGCCGCCGGGCATATAGCTCTCTTTGTCGACCCAGACTACCGGCACGGGCGCTTCGGGGGATATCCGCTCCACCCTGCCCCATATGAATTCATCCAGTATCATATCACCTATGACCATGACTTTAGCGTTCTTAAAGTTGGTTATGACCTTTTTTAACTTATCAAAACTATGCTTCTTCACCCAGACCATCCTTTCTCAAGTTACAGTCTGTCGATTATCATCTGGTATAAAAGAGGGATCATGATCTCATGATGCCCGATAATATTATAACCCTGTCCGCCGTGGGCCGTGGGCCTCTTCAAAACATTCATGTTCGGCCTGTAGTGCCTTATCATATCAAAATTAGCCGTCGTGAAACCCCGGACCTTATGGCCGAGGTTCCTCGCTATATTAAGCGCCTTGAGGAAGACTTCCGGAAGGAGTATGGCCGACCCGAAATTTATGCACACGCCCCCATTATTCAGCTTTATCACGCTGTATACAAGATTCCTGAAATCTATCAATGACCCTTCGCCTATCGCCGCGCCGTTGCATGAGGGGTGTTGGTGGATTATGTCCGTGCCCACGGCCACGTGCACCGAAACAGGGACATTATGCCTGATGCCGCCGGCCAATATGCTTATCTTCGACAGAGGCAGTCTCTTTTCGAGGATCCTCTCGCCTACCGCGCTTCCTATACCTAGCCCTTCCGTTACCCCCCGGTTTATCGCGTTATTTATGAAATCGGCCGTCTCTTCGGCCATGCCAAAAGAGCCGTCCTTAAGCGCCGCCCCCACATCTTCGCTCGTCTTGCCAGCGAGGGCCAGTTCGGTATCATGGATAATGCCCGCGCCATTAAGCGCCACCGCAGTTATCACCTTTTTCTTCATCAGATCGAGCATCAGGGGCGACAGGCCGCACTTTATGACATGCGCTCCCAGCATGAATATGACAGCCTTCTTCTTCACATGCGCTTTCGCTATGGCATCCACTATGCTTCTTAAATCATTAGCCGCCAGTATATTGGGCAGACCGTCCGAGAACTTCTTGAACCCTATGCCCTTCTTCCCAAGGGCCGCGAAGTCCTTCTTGGCGACCTTTGAACACCTATCCTTAAGCGGATACCTCTTGACCTTCCCGAAATCCAGCTTCTTCATAATCCCCCTCATTAGAGTTATATATTATACCATAATTACATCCATTTACGCAAAACCTTTTAATTCGAGGTGATGTATAATGTTTTACGCGGAGACAAGCTCAAAACCATGTCATTCCCGC
>CAZKWI010000051.1:0-12566 GCA_964556455.1 uncultured Planctomycetia bacterium
ATCCATGGATGTCCGCTTTCGCGGACATGACAAGGTTTTGCCTAACAGTTTCTCTGCTACAATGAGGTCCTGCCTTGTAGTTATCTTGATATTCTTATAAGAGCCCCGCACCACCTTGACCTTATACCCGAGCATCTCAACAAGCATAGAGTCGTCCGTAACATAGGTCCGGTCGTGCGGCTTCCTCCGTGCGCCGTAAGCCTTCAGTATAAGCTCCCTCTTAAAGGCCTGGGGCGTCTGTATTATAAAGAGCTCCCTCCTGTCGGGAGTCATATTTACGGTCATGTCCTTCTTTACGAACTTAAGCGTCGATGTTGCCGGTACCCCGCATACAGAGGCATCGAAGCGCCTGCAGGCCTTTACAGTATCTTCTATTATCCCCCCGCTCACAAGGGGCCTGGCGCCGTCATGAACGACCACCACGCCTGATAACTTCGGTAAAGACGACAGGGCCTTTTTTACGGAATCGAACCTCGTCCTGCCTCCGGCTATGACCTTCCTGACCTTTTTAATGCCGTATTTTTTTACCATGGTCCTGCACCTCGGGACATCACTCTTTGAGACAGCCACGATGATATCATCTATAGCGCGTGAGCCCTCGAGCGCGGAGAGGGCATGGACCAGGAGAGGTTTTCCCCTGATAATTAAAAAGGGCTTTTTCCGGCCCTTTTTCATGGACATTCTTATCCCCGACCCTGCAGCGGGGACGATCGCAGTCACTCTCATATTATTGTCATTCCCGCGAAAGCGGGAATCTATATCCATGGATGTCCGCTTGCGCGGACATGACACATAGCTGTGTTATCGCCTGCCTTTCGGGCGGGAATATTTCTCCGGCTCTTCCAGCTTGGCGAATATCATGCGGCCGGCAGATGTCTGCAGAACGCTGGTGACCAGAACCTTGACCGTCTGGCCTATAAGATGGCGTGTATTATCCACGACTATCATCGTGCCGTCATCTAGATAAGCAACGCCCTGATTATACTCTTTTCCTTCCTTTGTTATCCTCACCGTAAGCTCTTCTCCCGGAAGCACTACGGGCTTCAAGGCGCCTGCCAGGTCGTTCAGGTTCAGCACCTGCACCCCCTGTATAGAGGCTATCTTATTAAGATTGAAGTCGTTCGTAAGCACCTTGCCGCTTAGGACCTTTGCAAGTTTTACAAGCTTGGCATCCACTTCCCTTATCTCTGCAAAGTCCTCCTCGTGGATCATAACATCTATATGGGTGTCCTTCTGTATCTTGTGCAGTACATCCAATCCTCTCCTGCCGCGGTTGCGCTTGAGTGAATCCTGGGAGTCGGCTATCTGCTGCAGCTCTTTCAGGACGAACCTCGGCACCACAAATCTGCCTTCCAGGAACTTGGTCTGCACTATATCGGCTATCCTGCCGTCTATTATAACGGAGGTGTCGAGTATTATGATATCGTCCCTCTTGTCCTGCCTTGAGAATTTCACATATGGGACGATAAGGTTGAATTCATCCTTACCGCGCATCGCGATGATCATGCCCAGATAGCAGAAGACCAGTATAAAGGACATCTGCAGGGACATAAATACTTTCGGGTCCATGGGAACGAGCCTCAGGACACCGGTCAGAAGCCACGCCATAAAGAAACCGAACACCAGACCGAATACAGCGGCGGATAAGTTCCTTATGGAGGCCCTCCTCATCGTGATCTCCAGGAATATTATAAGCATCGCTCCGCCGAACCCCGCCCCTACACCGAAGATCTCGTTGTTATACGGTATAAAATCCTTGAGGAGCGCGGCGATATAATACCCCACGACCGTACATAGCACTACAAAAAATATCCTTATGTATAATAGCGTCATTGCCATTCCCCCTTCTTGCAATCCTGTCATCCTGAGGAGCCTCAAGAGAACTTCCTGGGCGACGAAGGATCTTACCCGATAAGATTCTTCGCTTCGCTCAGAATGACAATGTCTCTACTGTTCTTTACCCTTTCTCATCAGCTTCCATGGATTCTTCTTGATATCCGCGGTGAACTCCTCAACATTATTATATACACTTTCATCTGTCAAGAATCTGCCTATGGTCCCTTCGCCCCTTTCAAGCCTGCTCATTATAGTGCCGGCTGAATCCGCCAGCTCTTTGAAGTCCCCGGCCAGCTCGTCCAGCATAATCGGGTCCTCGCCTATAAGGAAGCCTCCTTCCTCGACAAAGCCCGCCTCGCGAGTGCCTGGTATGATCTCCAGGTATTTTTCCCCGAGCATCCCGAGGGTATTTACCCTGACAACAGAATCTTTTTCTATATTGACCATCTTCTTTATCCACACTTCCAGCTTCACGCGGGTCATCTTCATCTGTGTGTCGTAGAATATCGTGATATCCTTCACCTCGCCCGCGTCCACACCGGCCAGCCTCACCGGCGCCGAATCTCCGATGCCTCCGGCGAAGTTGAAGAAGACCTCTATATTATAGCCCGGCTGGAAGAGATATATCTTGCCTATCGAGAATACTATTATGAATAATATCACTATTCCTATAAATACGAATATGCCGACTTTTAACTCAAAACTCTTATCTTCCATATATACCCCCTGGCTTAATTAATACCTGGAACTCTCGGTTATAGGCCCTTTTGAGGCGCCTGTTATGAACTGCTTTACTATAGGGTTGTCGGTCCTTTTGATCTCGTCCGGGGTCCCGACAAAGATGATCTTACCGTTATAAAGCATGGCTATCTTATCGGCTATCTTGTAAGCGCTCACCATGTCATGCGTGACCGCGATAGCGGTGACTTTCAATTTATCATGAAGGTCCTTTATGAGGTTGTTTATCGCGTCGCCCATTATCGGATCGATGCCGGTCGTCGGTTCATCGTACAATATTATCTGCGGGTTTACGCAGACGGCGCGGGCAAGCCCCACCCTCTTTCTCATGCCGCCTGAAAGCTCGGCCGGTTTAAGCGCCTCTATGTCGCTCAACCCCACCATAGCCAGGCACTCCTTCACACGCTTTGCGATATCTGTCTTGGCCATGCTAGTGTGCTCGTAGAGTGAGAAGCCGACGTTCTCGCCTATAGTCAGAGAATCAAAGAGCGCTGCCCCCTGGAAGAGCATGCCGAACTTCATCCGGAACTTGCTCAACTCTCTCTCGCTCAGCTTCGTGATATCCACTCCGTCTATTATCACCTGCCCGGAGCCGGGCATCAGGAGGCCTACGATGTGCTTCAAGAGCACGCTCTTGCCGCACCCGGACCTGCCGATGATAACGGTCGTTTGGCCGCTTTCGATATTGAAACTGAGATTATCGAGGACCTTGTGGTCGCCGAAATTCTTGCATAGATTTATTATTTCTATCATAAAACCCCAATGTCATCCCCGCGAAAGCGGGGATCTAAACCCATGGATTCCCGCTTTCGCGGGAATGACACAATTAATGCACGAAATAAAAGAGCGCGGTGATAAGGCAGTCAGCCGCAATTATCAGTATGAACGACGTAACTACGGCGTGAGTCGTAGACTTCCCTACGCCTTCAGCGCCCTGGTCCGCGTTCATCCCTTCATAGCAGGCGACTACGCATATTATTACGGCAAAGCATACGGCCTTGGCCAGGCCTATAAATACGTCTTTGTAGACCAGGAATTCCCATGTCTTCTTAAGATACATGCTGCTGGAAACGCCAAGCGACCCCACGCCCACCGTATAACCTCCCATGATGCCTACGAAGTCAGCGTATACCGTAAGTATGGGCAGCATGATAAAGAGCGCGAGAAAACGCGGCACGACCAGATATTTTATAGGGTTTGTCGCCAGAGTCTCCAGCGCGTCTATCTGCTCGGTCACGCGCATGGTGCCCAGTTCAGCGGCAATAGAGGCGCCGACCCTGCCCGCCACCACCAGCGCCGTTATTACAGGCCCCAGCTCCCTTACCATCGAGAAAGCGACGAGTGACGCTATGTACATCTCCGCCTGGAACTGGCGCATCTGGTAAGCACTCTGCAGTGCTAAGACCATGCCGATAAAGAAATTTATCAAAAATATTATGGGCAGGCTCTCCACGCCGATCTTCTTCATCTGGGCGATTATGTGGCGCCTTTTTATGGGGGGTACCGGTATCCATGCAACCGTTCGCATAAAAAGGACCGTGGTGCCCCCTATATAATAGACAAGGTTAAGGAACCTGTCGCCCATGTTTATTATGGTTTTTTTCATTTTTTTGCTGTTTCGAAGGCCAGATGGTCAGCCTTGGCGTTAACGTTCAGTGTCCCGCCTTTTTTCAGCTTGCCAGCTATTATCTCTTCGGAAAGCGGATCCTCGATAAACCTCTGTATGGTCCTCTTGAGCGGCCTCGCCCCGAACACAGGGTCGAAACCTTTCTCTATCAGGAAGTCCTTCGCCGCCTTGCTCAGCTTGAGGGTGATATTCTGGTCTTGCAGCCTCTTCTGGACTTCCTGCACCTCGATCTCTACTATCTTCTGCAGGTCCTCTTTAGTGAGTTTCCTGAAGACTATTATGTCGTCGACCCTGTTCAGGAACTCGGGCTTAAACACCCTCTTCATCTCATCGATAAGCCTTGACTTCATGCTCTGATAGTTCGCTTCCTCTTCAGAGGACTTGAACCCCAGGGCACCTTGTTTCTTTAAGAGCTGCGCGCCTATATTCGAGGTCATGATCACGACGGTGTTCTTGAAGTCGACTTTCCTTCCGAATGAGTCCGTCAGCCTGCCCTCTTCAAAGAGCTGCAGGAGTATATTGAAAACATCCGGGTGCGCCTTCTCTATCTCATCCAGGAGCACTACCGAGTAAGGCTTTCTCCTGACCCTTTCTGTAAGCTGGCCGCCCTCCTCGTAACCTACATATCCTGGCGGAGCGCCTACAAGTCTGGATACATTGAACTTCTCCATATATTCCGACATATCCAGCTGAATGATGGCGTTCTCATCGCCGAACATGAACTCTGCGAGCGCACGGCCTAGTAGCGTCTTGCCGACGCCCGTAGGCCCCAGGAATATGAAAGAGCCTATGGGGCGTTTGGGGTCTTTTATACCGGCCCGGGAACGCCTCACCGCTTTCGCTATCGCGGTTATCGCTTCATCCTGCCCTATGACCCTGTCGTGCAGCCTGTCTTCCATCTTAAGGAACTTCTCGGTCTCTTTCTCTTCCAGCCTCATGAGCGGGATGCCTGTGGATTTAGCGACTATCGTAGCTATGTCCTCTTCGGTCACAACTATTTCCTGTTTTGTCCTGGACTCACGCCATTTCTTCTGTGCGGCCTTAAGTGCTTCTTTGGCCTTTCTCTCGGCGTCCCTATTTTTGGCCGCAGCCTCGAAATCCTGGCTCTTCACTGCGGATTCCTTTTCACGCTTTATCTTTTCCACATTCTCTTCCAGCTTCTTTAAGTCGGGCGGGGCTATCATGGTGGACAGTTTTGATCTGGAACCGGCCTCATCTATTAGGTCTATCGCCTTATCAGGCAGGAACCTGCCGCTTATATACCTGGCGGAGAGTTTCGCGGCAGCCTCTATGGCTGCGTCCGAATACGTCACCTTGTGGTGCGCCTCGTACCTGTCCCTCAGCCCCTTCAGTATCTCTATGGTCTCATTGACGCTCGGCGGCTCGACCATGATGGTCTGGAACCGTCTTTCCAAAGCAGCGTCTTTTTCTATATTCTTCCTGTACTCATCAAGCGTTGTGGCGCCTATGCACTGTATCTCACCGCGTGAGAGCGCGGGTTTCAATATATTCGAGGCGTCTATTGCACCTTCGGCGCCGCCGGCACCTACGAGGATATGCAGCTCGTCTATGAAGATTATTATATCCTCGGACTTTTTTATCTCATCCATAACGGCCTTGATCCTTTCCTCGAACTGGCCCCTGTATTTCGTGCCCGCGACCATGAGTGCTAAGTCCAGTATGATGATCTTCTTGTCTTTAAGGATCTCCGGCACATCGCCGTTCACTATCCTCTGCGCAAGCCCTTCTACTATAGCCGTCTTTCCCACGCCGGCTTCGCCCAGGAGCACCGGATTATTCTTGGTGCGCCTTGAAAGTATCTGGACCACCCTTTCTATCTCATTGGACCTGCCTATTACGGGATCGAGCTTGCCCTGCTTGGCAAGCTCTGTCAGGTTCCTGCCGAATGCGTCTATCGCGGGGGTCTTTCCCTTAACAGCGGGCCTGGACTGGTTCCCCGTGGCAAAACCAGGCGTCGCGGAACCGAGTATCTGCATAACCTCGTCCTTCACCTTATCCGCATCTAGTCCCAGATTTATCAGGACCTCCGAAGCCACGCCTTCCCCCTCTTTTATAAGACCGAGGAGCAGATGCTCTGTCCCTATATAATTATGGCCGAACTGCCGGGCGGCTTCCATGGCGAGCTCTATCGGCTTTTTGGCCTTCGGTGTAAAAGGTATGTCCCCGGATATGTTGCCGCCGGAACCGGGCTGCACGAGCCTCTCCGTCTCCATCCTTATCTTCGTAGGATCGAGCCCCAGGCTCATCAGCACCGCGGCCGCTACACCCTCTCCTTCTCTTATCAGGCCCAGGAGCAGGTGCTCCGTGCCGATATAGTCGTGGTTGAACCTCTTCGCTTCTTCTTTCGCCAGAAGTATGACCCTTCTCGCTCTTTCGGTGAATCTATTGAACATCGCCATTCTTGTTACCCCCCTAGTCTTTTTCTTATTATCTCCGCCCGCTTCAGGTCGCGTTCCTGAGGGCTCAGGTTATTCTTCTCCATCTTCTGTAAATGCGCCGGCTGGGTCAGTATAAAGAGCTCATTTATAGCCGGTATGGTAATATCCTTTATGATCTCCATGTCAACTCCCAATCTTATGAGACTCAGAAGCTCTATGGTCTCATTCGATGATATTATATGGGCGCTGCGAAGCGTTCCGTACGAACGCCATATCTTGTCCACCAGTTTCTCTTTGGAGCGCATCAGCATGGCCTTCCTGGCCGATTCCTCGCGTGAAACTATCTGACTTATGACCCTGTCTATGCTGTCTATGATCTCGGCCTCTGATCGGCCTAATGTGACCTGGTTCGATATCTGGAAAAAATTACCCTGCACTTCAGTCCCCTCGCCGTAAAAGCCCCTTATTGTCAAGCCGAGCTTTGTGATGGTCTGCAGGACCCTGTTCGCCTGGTTGGTCAGGACAAGCGCCGGAAGGTGCAGCATGACCGACGCCCGCATGCCCGTACCGACATTGGTGGGGCACGCTGTTAGATAGCCTATCTTCTGCGAAAATGCGAAATTAAGCCGCGTGGAGAGGTCATTGTCTATCTCATCCGTTATCCTCCAGGCCTCCGTAAGGTTAAAGCCGGACTGCATGACCTGCATGCGTATATGGTCTTCTTCGTTTATCATTATGCTAATGATCTCTCTGTCGTCAAAAAGGATCGCGCTCGACTCCGGCACGGCAGCGTGCTCGCGGCTCATAAGGTGCCTCTCCACCAGGAACTGCTTGTCAACATCGCCCATGTTTGCAATATCAAAAGTGTTGGATTTTTTAAGATGGGGACACGCGCTGAGAGCGTCTTTTATGATATTGAGCGAGCTTGTCTTTTGCTTCTTTCCGGCCCAGTGGGAAAAAGGTATATCAGCCAGGTTCCTCGCCAGGCGTATCCTGCTCGAGATGACTATATTCGAATTAGGGCCCGTGCCCTTCAGCCATTCGCTCTTCCGTTTTATAAGGTCGTCTATACCCATGCGTAAATCCTCCCGGGATTACTTCTTTTTCTCTATCTCCCTGATCTTATCCCTCAATCTCGCCGCTTCTTCAAACTCCTCGAGCTTCACCGCTTTGTTCAATCGGCCCTTAAGGTCGTCTATCCTCTCCGCCTTGTTCTCTCTCGGGGCTGCTTTGGCTGCGGCCCTTGCAGGCCTGGCTGTCTTGGTCGGGGCGGATGATTTTGAAGGCGTTTTTCCGAGATGGTCCGCTGATCCGTGAACCCTCTTTATCAAAGGTACAAGGCTCTCTTCAAAGGTAGTGTAGCAGTCGCCGCACCCGAGCCTGCCGGTCTTTTTGAAATCCTCGTAATTCATGCTGCACTTGGGGCATTTCTTTTTGAGGTCCTTCTTATGCGTAAGCTTGGTCTCGAAATCGACCAGGCCTGCAAGGAGGTCGCTCAACCCGAAATGCTCTTCCATCTCTGCGCCTTTCTTTCTTGCGCACTCCTCGCAGAGATGGAGCTTGGACATCTTATTATCTATGATCTCCGTAAGATGGACAGTCGCCTCGTTACCGCCGCAGACATCGCACATCATATTACTACCTCCAGTCAGTATTTCACGCCGTCAGTTTTTGTCAGTTCCCTGAATGCTGTCAAGAGCCGCGAAGTTATCCTTCCAGGCCTTCCTTCCCCGATAGTCCTGCCGTCAATTTTAGTAACAGGTATTATCTCGGCCGCGGTCCCCGTAAGGAAACACTCGTCGGCCGAATAGAGATCTTTGGGTTTCATCATCTTCTCTTTAACCGGCATGTCTTCCTTCACGGCCAGGTCCATGACCGCCAGGCGCGTCACGCCCTTGAGGGCGCCCACGGAAGCAGGAGGGGTTACGAGCACCCCCTTCTTCACGATAAATATATTGTCCCCCGTACACTCGGCTACATAACCGTCTTTGGAGAGCATGATGGACTCTTCTACATTCGCCCTTATGGCCTCTATCTTGGCCAGTATATTATTTAAATAGTTCAAAGATTTTATCTGAGGGTCAAGGGCCTCTTTTATATTGCGCCGGGTATTGACTATCACTATTTCAAGGCCGTTGTCGTAATACTCTTTCGGGTACAATACGATCTTGTCCGTGATTATAAAGACCGTGGGGCTTTTGCACTTGCGCGGGTCAAGTCCGAGATCACCCGTTCCCCGCGTAACGACCAGCCTTATGTAGGCATCCCGCAGATCATTCTCTTTCAGCGTCTTGACTACGGCTTCTGTGAGCGCCTTCTTGGTCATGGGGATCCCGAGCTCTATCGCCTTTGCCGATTCAAAGAGCCTGTCGAGATGCTCTCTCAGTTTGAAGACAAGTCCGCAGTATGAGCGTATCCCTTCGAAGACCCCGTCCCCGTACAGCAGGCCGTGATCGAACACGCTCACCGTAGCGTCGGCGCTATTTACCAGCTTTCCATTTAAGAATACTTTCATCTCCGGCTTCCTCTATTTCGCTCGTCACCTTATCCCAGATATCTTCCTCAAGTATACCATCTTTTATACGGACTATCCTGTCCGCCTTCCTTATAAACTCCTCGTGGTGGGTGGCTATGACAAACGTCCGATCATTCTCGTTCTTAAGTTTAAATATAAGCCTGTATATGCCCTCGCTCATTTCGCTGTCCAGGTTGCCTGTAGGCTCATCGCACAGGACTATGTCCGGGTCGTTCATGAGTGAGCGCGCTATAGCGACCCTCTGGGCTTCTCCACCTGAGAGCTCGGAGGGCTTATGCTCGATCCTTGGCCCCAGACCGACCGATTCCAGCAGGTTTTTTGCTTTCTGACTTATCGCCCTTCTGTCCTGCCCGCCTATCATGGCCGGTAGCATCACGTTCTCGAGCGCCGAAAATTCCGGCAGGAGGTGATAGAACTGGAATACGAAACCCATCCTTCTGTTCCTTATGCGGCAGCGGGCGCTGTCTCTCATATTATAAATGTCTTTGCCGTCTAAAAGGACGGTCCCTTTTGTGGGAATATCAAGCCCTCCCAGTAAGTGCAAGAGCGTGGATTTCCCCGCGCCCGAAGGCCCTATGATACCCAATATCTCACCCTTCTTAACTTCGAGGCTCACGCCTTTGAGGGCGTGGACCTCTTTAAGCCCTTCTTTGTAGGATCTTGAGAGATCTATCGCTTTAAGCATGTTATTCATACCTCAGGGCTTCTACAGGATTCAGTTTTGCCGCGTGGAGCGCCGGATACACCGTAGCAAGTAATCCCAGCGCGAACGCCGCCGCCAATATAACCGCCGTATCGGGTATCCTCACCTGCACAGGCACGCTGTATATATAGTATATATCCGGCGGTAATTTTATGAGCTCATAATTCTCCTGCAGGTAGCATATTCCCAGCCCCAGAACAGCCCCGGTCATTATGCCTATCAAGCTTATATACAATCCCTCCAGGAGGAATATCGACATCACCCCGCGTCGCGTAACGCCTATCGCCTTGAGTATCCCTATATCCTTCGTCTTCTCCATAACGGTCATTATAAGAGTGCTTATGATATTGAAGCACGCCACGAATATTATGAGGGCCACCACCATAAAAAGGACTATTTTCTCAAGCTTCAAAGCGCTGAAGAGGTTCCTGTCTATGTCCTTCCATGTGATCACCCGATACGGCGGCCTTACCATCGAGGCTATCTCTCTTTTTGTCCGGTCGACCCTGAAGACATCGGTCACTTTTATGCCTATCGCCCTTACGATGTTCTCGTCGCCCAGGAATGCCTTTGCCTCGCCCCTTTCGAGAAAGATCAGGTTAAGGTCATAATCATACCTGCCGGAATTGAATATCCCCGTTATCTCGTAGTCCGCGGAGTTGTTCGACAGAGGAGAGAGCAAAGGAAGCTTATCCCCTATGCGCAGACGGAAATTATTGGCGAGCTCCTTTCCTATGATAACGCTACTTTCATCGAGCTCGGCTGAACCGGCCGCCAGGTAACTATCTACTTTTATGATCCGGCCTCCGGGGTCCGGGTCAATACCCCTTACAAGTACGCCCATAGCTTTATTATTTAAATTTATGATAGCCTGCCCGTCAACGAAGTCCGCAGTGCCTGTGACCTCATCTATATCTTCAAGCCAGGCCTTAAGGCCGTCGTGGTCCCGGCCGGCTGTATCGTCGGTTATTATAATATGCGGGTTGACATCGAGTATCTTCTCCTCTATGACCTTATTGAACCCGTTCATAACACCCATAGTGACTATGAGTGCCGCTACTCCTACCGCTATTCCGAGCGTGGATATGGCGGTGGTGACGGATATGAACTTCTCGCGTCTCCTCTCGAGAAGATACCTCATGCTTATCATAAACTGCCACTTCATGATTCTTTCCTCAGTTGCGGGAATAAGATCACATCTCTTATAGAAGCGGAATCTGTCAGTATCATTACCAGCCTGTCTATGCCTATGCCCAGGCCTCCGGCAGGCGGCATGCCGTGCTCCAGCGAGCGTATGAAGTCCTCATCGATCCTGCCCTTCTCCTTGCTGTCAGCGAGGTCAGCCTCAAAGCGCCTCTTCTGCTCTATGGGGTCGTTCAATTCTGAATAGGCGTTGGCCACTTCCATGCCGCCTATGTACAGCTCAAATCTGTCGCTTAAGAGCGGGTTTTCTCTCTTTGTCTTTGCCAGCGGGCACAGCTCCGTGAACATGTCCACCACAAATACCGGATGATTGCCTGCCTTGGGCTCCACGAGCTCACCTACGATATTTATAAGCTGCGTGCGGGAGAGCTCCTTACCTTCTATCTCTACGCCTTTGGCCTTCAGCTTCTTCACCCAGGCATCCTCGTGGTCCTCAGGATCTATATCGTAGTTATCGCGCATAAGCTTCGCGAATGATACCCTCTCCCATTTCGAGAGGTCGATATCCCTGCCCTGGTAAGAGAATTTTTTCTTCCCATGTATCTCTTCGGCGGCTTTCGTTATAAGCTCTTCTGTGAGCTTCATGGTCCCTTCGCAGTCCGAATATGCCGTATAGACCTCGAGCATGGTGAACTCAGGATTATGTCTGGGTGAAATACCTTCATTCCTGAAGTTCCTGTTTATTTCATACACCCTCTCCAACCCGCCTACGAGGAGCTTCTTTAAATATATCTCCGGCGCCACCCTGAGATAGAGGTCCATATTGAGGGCATTGTGGTGTGTCTTAAAAGGTTTACCCGCAGCACCGCCCGGGATCGAGTGCATCATAGGGGTCTCTACTTCCAGATAGCCCCTGTCATCCAGTAAATTCCTTATGGTCCTTATTATCTTCGTGCGGGCGTGGAAGATCTTCTTCACATCTTCGTTCACTATCAGGTCCAAATATCTCTGTCTGTACCTTATCTCTACATCTTTAAGCCCGTGCCACTTTTCGGGAAGCGGCCTTAAAGATTTGGATAGGAGCGTGAATTCCGAAACCTTCAGTGTGGGTTCGCCTGTCCGTGTCTTGAAGAGCTCGCCTTTTAGCCCCACTATATCCCCGATATCTATCTTCTTAAAGAGCGCGAAGCTGTCCTTACCTACAGCCTTCTCGCCTATATAGAACTGTATCTTGCCTGTCCTGTCCCTGAGGTCACAGAAGATGCTCTTGCCATGCGCCCTTATGGCCATGATCCTTCCGGCAAGCGAGGCGGGGGCATTCTCCTTGAAATTATCCAGGGCTTCCTTGACGCCTGACGAGACATCAAATCTCGAGCCGTAAGGATATATCTTAGCATCCTGTATGGAGTTAAGATTAGCAAGCCTCTGTTTTATAAGGTCATCTATATGTGCCATATCCTCTAATACCGTTATATATTAGCTACTTATTATAGTATATCTAATATACCTGTGTCAAAGGGAATTGTCAAGTAGGTGATATACTGAATATTGTGTAAATTCGTATTTGATTGAGCTTGTTCTTTC
>CAZKWI010000052.1:0-12331 GCA_964556455.1 uncultured Planctomycetia bacterium
ATACAGACCGAAGGGAAGGTCTTCCAGGCCGCCCAGAGAGTAGGCATGCGAAAGTAGTTACCAATGAAACATGCTGATTTTGCGCATCTACATGTCCACACCCAGTACAGCCTCTTAGACGGGGGCTGTCTTGTAGGGGACCTTTTAAGCCTTGTACGAGCTTACAAGATGCCCGCCCTGGCGATAACCGACCATGGCAACATGTTCGGGGCTATCGAGTTTTACAGCCAGGCCATGAAGGCCGGCATAAAGCCCATCATCGGATGTGAAGCATACATGGCCCCGGGCAGCCGTTTTGAGAAGTCTGTCCACGGTATCCAGGAAGCATCCTTCCATCTTATCCTCCTTGCCAAGAATATCACGGGATACAAGAATCTCATGAAGCTTGTGACGGCAGGCTATCTGGAGGGTTTTTATTACCGTCCGAGAATTGACAAGGAGATACTGGCCCAGCATTCCAAGGGGCTCGTCTGTTTGTCTGCCTGCCTTAAAGGCGAGATCCCGCACATGATCACTACTGACAGGATAGACCAGGCCAGGATGATCTGCGGCCAGTTAGGCGAGATGTTCGATAAAGGGGATTTTTATCTCGAGCTGCAGGACAATAAGATCCCGGAACAGACCAAAGTGAACAAGGAGCTTTTGAAATTATCCAAAGAATTGAATATCCCCACCGTAGCTACCAATGACATACATTATCTTACGCGCGACAGCGCCAAGGCGCACGAAGCGCTTTTATGTATTCAAACGCAGACTACGCTGGATGATCCCAACAGGATGAAGCTGCAGACCGAGGAGTTCTACGTAAAGACGCCGCAGGAGATGAAGGCGGCCTTCGCAGAGGTCCCGGAGGCCATCAGGAATACGATAGAGATCGTTGAGAAATGCAACCTGGAGATAGACTTTTCAAAGACCTACCTGCCCCGCTACAAGGCCCCTGAAGGAAAGACGAGAGAAGCCTATCTTAAGGAATTGTGTTTCGAAGGCCTGGGTAAGAGATACGGCCAACTGGATGATGCAATAGTGAAGAGGGCGGAAGAGGAGCTGAAGGTCATAACTGACAGCGGCTATGTAAGCTATTTTTTGATAGCGTGGGATTTTGTGAATTACGCCAAGAGCAAGGATATACCTGTGGGGCCGGGCAGGGGAAGCGCGGCCGGCAGCGTGGTGAGCTATTCGCTCGGGATCACAGATATAGACCCGCTTAAGTACGATCTTCTCTTTGAGCGTTTCTTAAACCCTGAGAGGGTGAGCCTGCCGGACATCGATATAGACTTCTGCTATGAGCGCCGCAACGAAGTCATAGATTACGTCAGCGCAAAATATTCCAAGGAGAACGTTGCCCAGATCATAACCTTTGGCACCATGATGGCAAAGGGCGTTATACGCGACGTTGGCAGGGTCATGGGGATGCCGTATGCCGATGTCGATAAGATCGCAAAACTTGTGCCGGGAGATCTTGGTATTACAATAAAGCTTGCGCTCGAGGCGGAACCTGAGCTCAAGAGCCTTTATAAGAACGATCCCCAGATAACACAGCTTTTAGATACATCAATGGCGTTGGAGGGTTTGACAAGGCATGCATCCACCCATGCTGCCGGCGTTGTAATAAGCGAAGACAAGCTGATGAACCACATCCCGCTATTCAAGACCGGCGAGCAGATCTCTACCGGCTATCCCATGACGTCCCTGGAGAAGATAGGGCTTCTGAAGATGGATTTCCTGGGCTTAAGGACCCTTACCGTAATAAACGAGACCCTCAAGATAATAAAACGTACCCAGGGCAAAGAGATAGACATAGCTGCGGTGCCCCTGGACGATGAAAAGACTTTTACCCTTTTAAGGAAGGCCGAGAGCGCCGGAGTGTTCCAGCTTGAAAGTACAGGCATGAGAGACCTCTTAAGAAAGCTCAAACCCGAGAAATTCGAGGACCTCATAGCCGTCCTTGCGTTATTCAGACCGGGACCCATAGGCAGCGGCATGATGGATGACTTCATTGCCAGGAAGAACGGCAAGGTAGAGATGCAATATGACCACCCGAGCCTGGAGCCCATATTGAAGAGCACTTACGGGATCATTGTGTACCAGGAACAGATCATGAGGATAGTCTCGAACGTAGCGGGCCTAAGCCTGGCAAAAGCCGATAACCTTAGGCGGGCCATAAGCAAGAAGACGCCAGAGGTGATGACGGCCGCGAGGAAAGATTTTGTCGAAGGGTGCGTCAGGAAGAACATAGATTCAAGGATAGCTGATAAGCTATTCAACCAGATAGAGTATTTTGCGGGGTATGGGTTTAACAAATGCGTAGCCGGTTCTACAGAATTGACCAACGCTGAGACGGGTGATCAGATTACTGTTGAAGAATTATACACTAACAAAGATTTTATCAGAACGTTTAGTTTAAACGAGAAAAATTTTAAGATCATTCCTCAGAAAATTAAAGATGTGGTATGTAACGGTCCTAAAAAAGTTTTTTGCTTGAAAACACGCTTAGGCGCAGAAATAACAGTTACAGACAATCACCCATTCTTGACTGCCTCAGGCTGGAAAGAGCTGAAAGAGCTTAATGAGGGCGATATGATAGCAGCCCCGAGAGATATACCATCATGCTCGGAAGAAGCGATGGAGCGGCATAAGATTATATCACTGGCCAATCTTCTTTCAGAAGGTAATCTTTGCCATACATCGGGCTTGTATTTTTATAGCAACAATAAAGATGAGGTTGATGAGTTTGTAGAGAATATCGAGCATTTCCCCAATACAAAAGCGAGGTTATACCAAAGAGAGGGAAAATTTGAAGTGTATGCCGGCACAGGCCAGGATACAAAGTTCGTTAAAGGCCAGATTCCATGGAATAAAAGGGCGGGTGTAGCCACGGAAACAAGAATTGATGTGTCCCAAAGGTGTGGCGCCAGGATCTGGATAGAGGAATTGGGGTTGAGCCACAAAAAGGCTACGGAAAAGTTCATCCCTAATTGTATTTATCGCCTTACTGCAGAGCAAACCGCCTTATTTATCGGTAAGCTGTGGTCGGGCGATGGATATATTTTTGGCGTAAACAGTGTCCCGTACTATGCAACATCATCAAAGAGAATGGCGTACGACTTGCAGAATTTGTTATTAAGATTAGGCATCGTGTCGATAATCAGGGAAAAGGTGTTTAAATACAACTATAAAGACGAAAAGATGTTAAAATGCGGTTTTACCGTACACGTTACCGGGCGTGATAGCATAGACAGTTTCATAGAAAAAGTATCTCTGCATATTACTGGCAGGAAAGAGCAGACTAAGCAGTTAAAAAGATATTATACAGCCGTTTCAAAAGACATGGATTCCAAGGACGTAATCCCTTCAGCGATAAAACCACTTATACGAAAGGTGAAGGAAAGAACAGGAAAAGACTGGCGAAAGATCGAGGAGGAAAGTGGTATTTGCGTGAAAGAAATGTATGGAGGCATCAAGCCGCACAAGAAAGGTTTCAGAAGGAAGACAATAGGGGATCTTGCTGTCTATTTTGACTCTCCAGAACTATTTAGATATGCCACATCTGATATTTACTGGGATACTGTAACATCAATTGAATATATTGGTGTAAAGGATACATATGATATTGAGATGGAAGGCCACCACAATTTTATCGCCAATAATATAATAGTGCACAACTCACATTCGGCCGCGTACGCCATGATCTCATACCGCACAGCTTATCTCAAGGCGAACTACCCGGTGGAGTTCATGACCGCACTTCTGACAAGTGAGAAAGACAACACGGACAAGCTCGTAGTTTATATAGACGAAGCCGGCAGAATGGACATAAAGATACTGGCGCCGGACATAAACCAGTGTTTCGCCAGGTTCACGATAGTCCCTGAGGGGATAAGGTTTGGCCTGGCTGCGGTGAAGAACGTAGGACAGGGCGCCATAGAGTCTATAATCTCTTCCAGGAAGCAGTCAGGGGATTTTAAATCTCTCTACGAATTCTGCGAGCGCATAGATTCAAGGCTCGTTAACCGGAAGGTCATAGAGAGTCTCATAAAGTGCGGTGCATTTGACAGCTTCGGACTGCGCCGTTCACAGCTTATGGCAGTGCTTGACCAGGCCATGGAAGTGGCGGGCGGCATACAGAAAGACAGGCTCAGGGGGCAATTGTCCTTTTTTGATACCTTCGAGAACCAGGAGGCGTTCAAGGACACTTTTCAGGAGATCCCGGACATCCCGGAATGGCCGGAGAACCAGCTTTTATCTTACGAAAAGCTGATGCTCGGGTTCTATATCACCAAGCACCCGCTCGCCAGCCACGAAAAGCTTTTGAAGAATTACACCACCTGCGGCACCACGGGCCTTATGAACTTCCACGACGGCGACGAAGTCTTCATAGGGGGGATAATAAACAAGGCTAAGTTCACCATGACCAGGAAGACCGGCGAGAAGATGGCTATAGTAAAACTTGAAGACCTGAACGGCCTTGTCGAGGTCCTTGTATTTCCCAGGGCATATACGAAAATAGGCGGCCTTATAAGGGACGACGCCATAGTCTTTATAAAAGGCAGGGTGAGCCTCAGGGAGCAGGAACCGAAGCTGATAGCCGAAGATATCATCCCGCTCGAAGAGGTGAAGAAACGCTTTACAAGGTCCATGTCCATCAGCATAATGAGCGCCGGGCTTGGAGAGGATACCCTGAGCTCCATAAAGAGCCTGCTCGCGCGCTACCGCGGAAATATCCCCGTATATCTTTCTGTATTAACACCCGATGAAAAGAGGGTGGATATACAGGCGAGCGACGACCTGAAGGTCAAGCCGGACGACAAGCTTATAGAAGAGCTGGAAGAGCTTCTCGGCGAAGGCACGGTAAATCTGAAGGCCACCTAAACCTCTTATCCTTTTACTCGTTTACCCCCAAGCCCTTGACAAATCTAACCCTATATGATATATTTGGTTAAGACATTCACTCTAAGGAGGTAGCAATGACCGTAACCAAAAAAGACATTGTTATGAAGATCGCGGAGGAGACGGGTATTAAACAGATACATGTAAAGAAGGTAGTGCAGAACACCTTTGACCATATTATAGAGGCCTTGAACCAGGGGCAGACGATCGAGTTGCGCAACTTCGGTATATTCAAGGTAAGGACAAGAAAGGGCAGGATGGGCAGGAACCCCAGGACCGGCGAGCAAGTGCCGATACCTGACAAGAAAGTCGTATCCTTCAAGCCCGGCCTTGTCATGAAAGAAAAGGTAAAATAATCAGGATATAGATATGATATAGCCGGGGATAAAACCCCGGCTATTTTTTTGGCCGGGCCATGAAAAAGATACTCATAACGGGAAGCGGCGGACTGATAGGCTCTGAAGCTGCGCAGTATTTTGCCGGAAAGGGCTTCAGGATAGTAGGTATCGACAATGATATGCGCAAGGCCTTCTTCGGCAAAGGGGCTTCGGTCAGACGAAACATCTCACAGCTCACCGGAAGTTTAAAAGCTTCTTACAGTCATCACGATATAGACATAAGGGATACAGCAAGGCTTAGATCAATATTTAAAAAAGAACGAAGAGCTATAAAGGCCATCATACACGCTGCTGCACAGCCGTCACACGACTGGGCCGCGAAAGACCCGCAGACCGATTTTACTATAAATGCCAACGGCACCCTGAACCTGCTCGAACTGACCAAAGCATTCTGCCTGGAATCACCATTTCTCTTTCTCTCGACCAACAAGGTTTACGGGGATACTCCCAACAGGCTTCCCCTGATCGAGAAGAGAAAAAGGTGGGAAGTCTCCCCGAAGCACAAATTCTTCAAAGGCATCGATGAGTCTATGAGCATAGACTCTTCCCTGCACAGCCTCTTCGGCGCTTCGAAAGCCGCCGCTGATATCCTTACGCAGGAGTATGGCCGATATTTCAATATGCCTACAGCGGCTTTCAGGGGAGGGTGCCTTACAGGCCCTAAGCACGCGGGCGCGGTGCTGCATGGTTTCCTGTCATACCTGATAAAGTGTGCTCTAAGCGGAAAGACATATACGATATTCGGCTATAAAGGCAAACAGGTCAGGGATAATATACACAGCTACGACCTTATCCGCATGTTCGACGAGTTCATTAAGAACCCTCGCACGGGCGAGGTCTACAACGCGGGCGGCTCACGCCACTCCAACTGCTCGGTCCTGGAAGCGATCAAGCTATGTGAGGAAGCGACCGGCAGGAAGATCAGGACCGCCTATTCCAAAAACAGCCGCCGCGGGGATCATATCTGGTACATAAGCAGTGTAGAGAAGTTCAGGAAGCATTACCCTAAATGGAAGTACACCTATACCCTCGAAGACACCATATCCGAGATCGCTTCCTCAATGCTGGCCCGGCCGAAGCAGAAGTAACACCCCCTGTCATTCTGAGCGAGCTCTAATTTGCAATAGGCGAGCGAAGAATCTTACCCGGTAAGATCCTTCGTCGCCCGATAGGCTCTCTCAGGCTCCTCAGGATGACAGGGGTGTTAATTTATGTTGACTCCTGCGAGGTTTGTGTTAAAATAAGGTTGCTAATTAGGGTATAATATATTATATGATAAAGACATTGAGGGGAATGAGGGATATACTGCCGGAAGAAGCGGGTATATGGCAGTATGTTGAGAGCGCGGCGAAGGGCGTATTCGGCCTTTTTGGTTACAAGGAGATACGGACCCCTGTGATGGAGGAGACTTCGCTTTTTGTTAAGAGCATAGGCGAAGGCACCGATATCGTCCAGAAAGAGATGTACTCCTTCAAGGACAGGTCCGGCAGGCGCGTATCTCTCAGGCCGGAAGGTACGGCCCCGATAGTAAGATCCTACCTGGAGAACAATTTCAATAATAAAGAGAGCCTGGCGAAGCTCTATTACATCGGGCCCATGTTCCGGAGCGAGAGGCCGCAGGCCGGAAGACAGCGCCAGTTCCACCAGATAGGCGTTGAGGCTATAGGCTCCGAGAGTTTTTTTATCGACGCGGAAGTCATATATCTGATAAAGGCGTACTTTGATAAAGTAGGGCTCGCGGATTATACTATAAAGATCAATTCGCTCGGGTGCTCAAAGGACAAAGAACGAGCTCTCAAGCTTTCTGAAAGACAAAAAGAACCTCCTCTGCGATGACTGCAAGGTAAGGTGCAAGAAGAACATACTGCGCATATTCGACTGCAAACAGGAAGGCTGCAAGACGCTTTTAAGGACCGCACCAAAGATAGTGGACGTAATATGCGGCGACTGCAAAGACCATTTTGTCGGCGTCAAGAAGGCGCTGGGCTCACTGGGGGTCAAATACGTAGAAGACCCGTACATCGTAAGAGGGCTTGATTATTACACGAAGACCGCGTTCGAAGTCACGCACCCTAACCTCGGTTCGCAGGATGCCATATGCGCCGGGGGCAGATATGATAATCTAGTCCGCGATACCGGTGGTCCGAAGACCGGCGCGTGCGGTTTTGCTATAGGCCAGGACCGTCTTGTAATGGCGCTGGGCTCTGTCCAAAAAGAGAGCCCGCCCGTAGATATCTTTCTCGCGGCGCTCGGGGAGGCGGCCTGCGAAGAGAGCTTCAGGCTGTGTAATGAACTTAGGGCAAACGGCGTTTCATCTGAGATGGACTACAGCGCAAGATCCCTCAAAGCGCAGATGAGGCAGGCAAACAAAAGAGGGGCCAGGTTCGTAGCGATACTGGGTGAGGACGAGCTGGAGAAAAAAGTTATAGTTTTAAGGGACATGTCGAGCGGCCAGCAGCGCGAAATAAAGATAGAAGACTTTACAGGAGAGATAAAAAGAATATTATGTTAAGGACGCACACCTGCGGTGAACTGAACGAAAAGAATATCGGTGAGGAAGTCACCCTCTGCGGCTGGGTCAATTCAAGGCGGGATCACGGCCAGCTTATTTTTATAGACCTTAGGGACAAATATGGCCTGACACAGGTGGTCTTTGATCCGGAGAAGAACAAGGACCTGCACGCCGGCGCCCATAAGCTGAAGAGCGAGTACGCGGTGCTGGTCAAAGGCAAGGTCGAACCGAGGCCGAAGGATACAGAGAACCCGAAAATATCTACGGGCAAGATAGACATAGCCGCTACTGCAGTAGAGATATTCTCCGCATCAAATGTCCCGCCTTTTGAAATAGAGGACGGCTCAAAGGCTAACGAGGAGACCAGGCTTTTCCATAGATATCTCGACATTAGAAGACCCGTTATGCAGAAGAAGTTCAGGTTGCGCCACAAAATGTGCAAAGGGATGAGGGACTATCTGGACAGGGAAGGCTTTCTTGAGATAGAGACGCCGATACTCACAAAGAGCACTCCGGAAGGCGCAAGGGATTTTCTCGTTCCTTCAAGGCTGAACCCGGGGGCCTTCTTTGCGCTGCCGCAGTCGCCCCAGATATTCAAGCAGATCCTTATGGTAAGCGGCGTGGATAAGTATTTCCAGATCGCGAAGTGTTTCAGGGATGAAGATCTCAGAGCGGACAGGCAGCCCGAATTTACCCAGCTCGACATAGAGGCGTCATTTGTCAGAGAGGACGATATATACGGGTTGTGCGAAGGGCTCTTAAAGAACATATATAAGGACCTGGCCGGCGTTGACCTCAAACTGCCTTTCGAGAAGCTGACTTATGACGAGGCGATGAATAAGTACGGGACCGACAAGCCGGACCTCAGGTTTGAGTGTGAAATAAAAGACCTTACGGATCTGCTCAAAGGGTCGGGATTTAAGATATTCCAGTCGGTCATAAAATCCGGCGGCAGGATAAAGGCCATAACTACACCGGGCGCTGCTAAGATATCCCTTAAGGTCATAAATGAGCTGACCGCTTTTGTGGGAACGTTCGGCGCGAAAGGGCTGGCTTATTTTAAGCTCGATAACGAAAAATTCTCCTCTCCCATAACCAAGTTCTTTAAAGATGATGAATTGAACGGTATGAGAGAAGCCCTGGGATCAAAGCCAGGAGATATGATATTCATAGTGGCGGATAAGGAGAAAGTGGCGCTCGAATCTCTGGGCGCGCTCAGGCTGCACCTGGCCAACGAGATGAAGCTCCTGCCGAAAGCCAAAGATATAGCCATATTATGGGTATACGATTTTCCGCTCTTTAAGTACAACGAGGAAGAGAAGCGCTGGGACTCAGAGCACCACCCGTTCACATCCCCGAGGGACAATGACCTGTCTGAGCTCCCGAAAGACCTGAGCGTAATAAAGGCGAGGGCCTATGACCTGGTAATAAACGGCACAGAGATCGCCTCCGGCAGCATAAGGATACACGATAAGAAGATCCAGGAGAGGCTTTTTGGTATTATCGGCATAGACAAGAAGGAGGCGGAGAAGCGGTTCGGGTTCTTGTTGAGGGCGTTCCAGTACGGCCCGCCGCCGCACGGCGGCATAGCGTTCGGCCTGGATAGGCTGACCACATTATTCACCAACGACCGCTCTATAAGAGAGGTTATACCATTCCCCAAGACCCAGAAGGGTTTCTGCCCTCTGACAGCGGCGCCTTCAGTTGTGGGGGACGCGCAATTAAAAGAGCTTGGGATAAAGACAAGGAAGTGATATGGAGCTATCCGTAAAAATACAGAACAACGCCGAAGCGAAAGCGCTTTTTGGAAGGCATGATGAGAACCTGAAGCTGGTAGAGAACGGGTTTCGGGTAAAGACCATATTTAAGGGTGAAGAGCTTGTTGTAAGCGGCCAGAAAGAGGCCGTAGAGAAGGCCGTCCACATATTCAACGAGCTACTCCTTACCATACGCAACGGCGGCGCCATAAGAAAGCACGAGGTCCAGTACGCGATAAAGGCCATCGGCAACAACAAGACCAGAGACCTGCACGATATATACCTGGATAAGATCGAAGTCTCTTCAAAGAGACAGTACATAACTCCAAAAAGCAAGATCCAGAAAGAGTTTGTCGACTCCATACGCAGGAACGATATAGTCTTTGGCATAGGGCCCGCCGGCACGGGAAAGACCTATCTTGCCATGGCGATGGCGGTGAACGCCCTTAAGAAACAGATAGTGAGCAGGATCATTATGACGAGGCCCGCGGTAGAGGCGGGCGAGAACCTGGGATACCTGCCGGGCACTTATTACGACAAGGTCTCGCCGTACCTGCGCCCACTCTATGACGCGTTGTATGATATGATGGAGATAGATAAGATGCAGGCATTGGTGGAGAGAGGCGTAATAGAGGTGGCTCCTCTGGCGTATATGAGAGGAAGGACCCTGAACGATTCTTTTATAATACTGGACGAGGCGCAGAATTCCACCCCGGACCAGATGAAGATGTTCCTTACGCGCCTGGGCTTCGATTCAAAGACGGTCATTACAGGAGACCTCACCCAGAGCGATCTCCCCAAAGGGCAGGAATCGGGGCTTAAGCATGCTTCGAGGATCCTGAAGGACCTGGAGGGCATAAAGTTCATATTCTTTTCGGAAGAAGATGTGGTCAGGCATGAACTGGTGCAGGATATAATAAAGGCGTACAAAAAGAGGTCATAAGATATCATATGAGGCGTATAAAACTTGGTAAGCTCGGAGAGAAGCCGACCGACATGGCCCGTATAAACAGGGTCCTGAGATTGACGCTGGGAATAGTTCTCCTTATCCTTCTTTTTACGATAGTATACCTGAGCACTGGCTCTTCGGTGATGCAGCTCTATGAAGGCGATATATCTCTCAAGGATATATACGCCCCTTACGATTTCACTTACTCTGGAGAGCTTGATGAGGCTAAGTTCAGAGAGTCTGAAAAAGAAGCCCTGGCTGGAATAACCCCTGTCTATAAAAACGCCCCGCAGTTTGAAGAGAAGGCGAAAGAGACGGTCTCCGTCTTTTTCAGCAAAGTAGAGGAAGCCAAAACCGTTAAGGAGCTGATAGGGGATGACGTGAAGATCGACCGCTTAAAAGCGACCTCCGATCTCAACCTCTCTGAGAAGAGCTACAGCACTTTAATAAAGACCAGAGAGCTCAATTACGCCAAAGGCGTAATATTCGAGATAATCGAACAGGCGCTCAAGAGCGGGATCTTAAGCGACAGCGACAAGGACTCGCTTATAAAGGAGGGCATAGATGTAATAACGATACTGAACCCTCAGACCGGCGAGGAAAAAGAAGTATCGGTAAAGGATATATCGACCTTTGATGAGTTCAAAGAAGGCGTAGAAGGCGGGATCAAGCTGTATTTTGCTAAAGAAGCGAGATTAACGACACCTGCTGTTGAGATACTGAGCCTTGTCATGTCCTCGAACTTGGAGTCGAGCCCGGACGAGACCGAGAAGCGCAGGGAAGATACCATAGAAAACCTTCCCAAAACATACAAGAAGATCACGGTAAAAAAGAACGAGATCCTTATAGGCAAAGGCGAAAAGGTCACAAAAGAGCACCTTAAGATACTGAAGCGCCTGGAGAGCACGCATGACTTGAGCGGCAGACTGCCGTATCTTATCGGCATGGCTCTTCTTTTGACGATATTCCTGGTTATGAGCATATTCCACCTGAGATTTTATGAGTCCAAGATATTCCGGAACTCAAAGGACCTTCTGGTTATATCACTTCTGGTCGTATTCATAGCGGTCGCCGCGGAAGCCGTTACCGTATCCCCCTTAAGCAGCTACTTCATACCCCTGGCATGTGCTTCTATGCTCATAGCGATATTGCTCGACGCGCATTCGGCGTTCATCTTTACCATAATAATGTCCATATTCGTGGGTGTTGTAGCCGGCAATAATTTCGGCCTGATGATAGTGATGTTCATGGGGAGCTCGGTAGGCATATACTCGGTCAGGATGGTGCGCCGCAGGTCCAAGCTGATGCTGGCCGGTCTTCTGGTAGGCCTGGTCAATTTTCTCACCATAACGGCTCTGGGGCTTCTGAATAATCTTGCCCCGTCTATATTCCTGGCCGAGAGTGGACTGGGGATCCTGAACGGTCTCATTTCATTCCTGCTGGCTATAGGGCTTCTGCCTATATTCGAATATCTCTTCAAGATACCTACGGACATAACGCTTCTCGAACTTTCGGACCTCAACCACCCTGTCCTGAAAGAGATGACCACCACGGCCCCAGGTACTTACCACCACAGTATCATAGTGGGGAACCTTGCTGAGACGGCATGCGACTCTATAGGGGCGAACAGCCTCCTGGCAAGGGTGGGCGCGTATTATCACGACATAGGAAAGATAGAGAAGGCCGAATATTTCAGCGAGAACGAGAGCGAGCCCAAGAACTCCAGGCACGAGATCATAGCCCCTTCAATGAGCGCGCTCGTAATAATAAACCACGTGAAGGACGGCATCGAGCTTGCCAAGAAGTACAAATTGAACCAGGCCATAAT
>CAZKWI010000053.1:0-12258 GCA_964556455.1 uncultured Planctomycetia bacterium
AGACAGCCCCGACCCCAAAGTCATAGAAAGGGGTGCAGGCCTCGTAAAAGAAAAGGCCCTGATTAATTCCATAACGCTTGAAAGGTCCCGTTATGAAAAAATACTTCCTGTTGCCCAGGAGAATAAGGCCAGCGTTATCGCTCTTACCATTGATGAAAAAGGCATGCCCGATACAGCGGATGACAGGGTCAGAATAGCCGAGAAGCTATTAAAAATAACCAGTGACTCAGGGATCCCTGAGGAAGACGTGTACTTTGATCCGCTTATAAGGCCCATATCGAGCGAGCCGAAGCAGGCTATGGAGACACTCCGGGCGATCACAAAGATAAAGAGCCTGGGGAACGTTAAGGTCGTCTGCGGCATAAGCAACGTTTCGTACGGCCTGCCCAGGAGAAGCATTATAAACTCCACGTTCCTCTCAATGGCACTCGCTGCAGGAATGGACGCGGCGCTGATTGACCCGCTGGACAAGAAGATGATGGCTTCTGTCCGGGCCTCAGAAGCCATACTTGGCAAAGACAGGTACTGCATGAATTTTATACAGTCTCACAGAAAGGGGCTTATCTAAAATGGCCGGGAGGCGCAAGACGAAAAAGCCGAGACGGATCTTCGTAGCCGCGACCATGCAGAACGACGGCAAGACCACGGTATCTATAGGTCTTATCATGGCTCTTAAAAAGTATTTCAAGAATGTCGGGTTCATAAAACCCATAGGTCAGAGATACCTTATAGAGCAGGGCTTTAAGGTTGACGAGGATTCAGTCCTTATAGAGGATATATGCGGAATAAAGTGTCATCTTAAAGATACAAGCCCCGTGGCCATTGAGCGTGGGTTTACCGAAGAGTATATTGTGCGAGGTAAAAGAGAGGACCTCGTAAAGAGAATAAAAGACTCTTTTGAGAGGGTAGCAGAGGGAATGGATGTCGTCGTCATTGAGGGCACGGGCCATGCCGGCGTTGGCTCCTGTTTCGACCTTTCCAACGCCAGCGTAGCAAAGCTTCTTGATGCGCCTGTTATACTTGTTACTTCAGGAGGCATAGGAAGGCCTATAGACGAGGTCATGCTCAATTCAGCATTGTTCAAAGCCGAAGGCGTGAATCTCAAAGGGGTCATTGTAAACAAGGTGCTCGAGAAGAAATACGAAAAGATCGACAGGCTGGTGCGGCTCGGCTTTGAGAGAATAGGCGTAGATGTTTATGGAGTGATGCCTTATAAGAAATTTCTCGCTAATCCGACCATAGAAGAGATATTGGAGAGGACCAAAGGCAGACTTCTCTGCGGCGAAGACAAGTTAAACAGCGTGGCCGAGAGAATACTTGTGGGCGCTATGGAGCCGCACGAGGCTTTGCACTATGTTGAAGACGGGAGTCTCATAATCACACCCGGCGACAGGGAAGATATCATCCTGGCGGCTACCGGATTGCATCTCTCACATGAGAACGATAAGAATATAGCGGGAATAGTCTTAAGCGGCGGGATTACGCCACATAACGAGGTTCTTGAGCTTGTGAAAAAAGCCGGAGTGCCCCTGATCCTGACGCAGGGAGACACTTACTCGGTTGCGTCTAAGATACATGTTATGATAATAAAGATCAAGCCTCAGGATAAACTTAAGATCTCCACTGCAATAGAACTTGTAGATCGGCATGTGGATGTAAAAAGGCTTATCAAGGAGATGGGGTGAAGGTCTTGAGATATACGTTTATTCTTCTCTTTATATTAGCGGTTTCGGGATGCGCCGAAGAGAAGCCGGCCGCTGACAGCCGTTTAATGATGGATACTATAGTAAAGATAAAGGTCTTTCCCTCCAACGCCAAGATTGATGCGGAAGGAGCTATCAAAGAATCGTTCGCGGTAATGGGCCGTGTGCAGTCCGTAATGGACCGTTTTGACGAAACGAGCGAGATATCTTACGTAAACAGTAGAGAACCACAAACTGTGATCGAGATATCAGGGGAGATATCGAATCTTCTCCGAAAAAGTCTCGATATCTACGAAATATCCGACGGCGCCTTCGACATTACGATCTCTCCCTTATTGGATATGTGGAAGCTTTCGAGCCTGAAGGGCGGCTTTCCAGACTCTGAAGAGATACGGGACGCGCTATCAAGTATAGGCGCGGGCAGCATAGCCCTCGACCACACCAACGGATTTTTGATCAAGAGCAAGCCGCTGACAATAGACCTCTCGGGTATAGCCAAAGGATACGCCGTAGACAACGCGGTGTGGGCCTTGAAGACTAAGGGCATAGACAGCGGGATAATAGATGCTGGTGGTGATCTATACTGCCTTGGCAGCGCCCCGGATGGCAAAGAGTGGCTTATAGGAGTAAGAAACCCCAGAGAAGACTCTATCATAGGCACTCTCAAGGTCAGAGATAAAGCTGTGGCAACCTCAGGAGACTACCAGAGGTACCTTGCGTTCGGTAAGGCGCGCCTGCCGCATATAATCGACCCCAGGTACGGCGTTCCTGTCGATAACGGGACCCTAAGCGTAACCGTTATAGCCAACGACTGCACTACGGCTGATGGGCTGGCTACCGCGCTTATGGTGCTAGGCCCAGATGAAGGCGCAAGCATAGTAGAGGGCCTGAGTGACGTCGAGGCGATCTGGATAAACCAGGGCAAAGACTGCCTGACAGTCAAGACCTCAAGCGGCCTGACAGACTTATATGAAAGCCTCTAAGAAAAGGGTCGTCGCGGCGATGAGCGGCGGCGTCGACAGTTCCGTAGCTGCAGCGCTTCTGAAAAAAAAAGGGTTCGACGTCATAGGCATAACCCTAAAACTCTGGCCCAAGGAAGAATGTGGGTTTTATCGCCCAACAGCGTGCTGTTCGCTCGAAGCTATTGCCGACGCGAGGCTTGTCGCTGAAAAGCTTAAGATCCCATTCTACGTCATAGATATACACAAAGAGTTTGAGCATAAGGTTATAAACTATTTTACGGATGAGTACCTGAGAGGGCGCACTCCGAACCCCTGCATACTCTGCAACGAAAAGATAAAGTTCGGCATACTCATAAAGAAGGCGTTGGGGCTGAACGCCGACTATGTCGCCACAGGCCATTACGCCAGGATAATTCATGATAAGTGGCGTTCCCGATATATCCTCAAAGAGGGCAAGGATAAGAAGAAAGACCAGTCATACGCCCTGTTCAGCCTCAGACAGGAACAGCTTTCTAGGATCCTGCTGCCGCTGGGGGATTACCAAAAGGAGCGTGTGCGAAAGATAGCGAAACGGCTGGGGCTTGAGGTGCACGATAAAAGGGACAGCCAGGAGATATGCTTCGTGCAGGACTCATATGCCGATTATATCAAAAAACGCTTCAAGGACAGAATATCACCGGGGCCTGTTAAGCTCGAGGATGGTACAACACTGGGTATGCATAAAGGGATACCTTTTTATACGGTCGGGCAGAGAGGCGGGCTCGATATCCCTTATAAACACGCTTTATACGTAAAAAAGATCGATGTAAAGAAGAACACCCTCATCGTAGGGCCGAAAGACAGCACTTATCACCACAGCGTGCTGGTAAAAGATGTGAACTGGATAATACCTCCTGCTCCCGGTTCTTTCCGGTCGGAGACCAGGATACGGCACCAGCACC
The DNA here is from genome assembly GCA_964556455.1 of uncultured Planctomycetia bacterium. GTDB lineage: Bacteria > Omnitrophota > Gorgyraeia > JABMRJ01 > JABMRJ01 > CAZKWI01. Next base: position 3,607 of record CAZKWI010000053.1, read on the forward strand.
GGAAGGCCGCGGCGTCTATAGAGAGCCTGAATGGGTCCGTCATGCTTAGATTTGATACTCCGCAGGAATCTCCTACGCCTGGGCAGGCAGCTGTATTTTATAGAAGGGATACTGTGCTGGGCGGCGGATGGATAGAATCTTATGAAGATATCAAAGACTGATAATGCCAAGAAGGAGAAGCTTCGGGATATCCTGAAGAAAATGCGAAGAGTCGTTGTCGCGTATTCGGGCGGCATTGACAGTACGTTCCTTTTGCACTCTGCACATGCCGCGCTTGGAAGAGATAATGTGCTGGCAGTTACCGCTTCGTCAGAATCATATCCCGCCGCGGAACAAAAGACAGCAAAGAAACTGGCAAAGGAGCTTTCTGCGAAGCACATCATCATCAATACGTCAGAGCTAAAAATAAAGAACTTCAGAAAGAACCCGGCGAACAGATGCTACTACTGCAAAAAGGAGCTTTTTAGCAAGTTAAAAGGCATTGCGGGATCGAAAGGTTATTTTCACGTGCTGGATGGCTCCACCGTAAGCGACCTGGATGATATAAGGCACGGGGCGCAAGCCGCGCGTGAAGAAGGGGTGAAGAGCCCTCTGCAGATGGCAGGGCTCAGAAAAGAAGATGTCCGGACCTTTTCAAGACAGTTGAACATAGATATTTGGCAGAAGCCCGCCTCTGCGTGTCTGGCAAGCAGGTTCGCCTATAATGTGCCTATAAGCAGGGACAGACTTTCCAGTGTCGAGAAAGCCGAAATTTTCATCAGGGGCCTTGGGTTTAAACAACTGCGCGTAAGGATACATAATAACATAGCGCGCATCGAGGTCGAAGAGAAAGAGATTAGTAGGCTATTAAGCAAAGAGTTAAGGAAAAAAATAGTAAAAAAACTGAGATCTCTCGGTTTTGTTTATATCACGCTGGATATGCTCGGATACAGGACCGGCAGCATGCATGAAGAGCTTGACACGGTCCGTCGGTCGTGATATATTCATTTTGCACAAGGTGGGGACAGGTCTCTCCAAGTGTTAAAAACATCTTGAGACCTGTCCCCATAAGAGCTGGGGCGGCGTAGCTCAGGTGGTTAGAGCACGAAGCTCATACCTTCGGAGTCGTAGGTTCGAGTCCTACCGCCGCTACCAATTTTTGCGAAGCAAAAATTGTCCCGCGATGCTGAGAGAAATAATTGGCATCGTCCCACAGGGGAGAAAGCGACCAAAGGGAGCTTTCGAGGGGCACTTATTCAGCATGGTGCTCGACATGACCCTTTCGTTTATGGCGGGAGGGTCTGTTCATGAGAAGATGGGGGACAGGATGGGTGCGGTGAAGACGAAAAGCATAAAGAGGATCGAGGAGAAGATGGAGAATATCGAAGGCGAGACCATGCGATACCAGGTATTGCAAAGCGCCAGGAATTTTAAGACGTCCTGGATAGACCTGGGCCAATCTCTCGCTTCAGTCTGGAAGGACAAATTATACAGGGAATGGGGCTACAATAATTTTGATACTTATGCTGCCAGAGAGATCGGCTTACGCAAACAGACCGCCCTCAAGCTCTTAAGGTCATATTTTTTCCTGGAAAAGGAAGAGCCAGATTACTTGCGTAAAGACCGTATTGAGACCTCTTCAGCCGCGACAGTGCCGACTTACGAGGCCGTCGACCTGCTAAGGCTTGCCAGCAAGAAAAGCCAGCTTGACAAGGAGGACTATGCCCGCCTGAAAAAGAACCTACTCGAGAACGGAAAAGACGTGAGTGCCGTAAAAAAGGATCTGACAACGCTTATACGTGAGCGCGACGAACTCGAGCCTGACGAGGCCTTTAAAAAGAAAAGGCGTGCACTCATAATGCGCCTGGTCGGATCTCTCGAAGCCATCAGGAGAGAGGTCCGTGTATCAAAGATCCTGCCCGAAAAATTGACGCAGGACATAGAAAAACTCGCACAGCGAATAAGAAATCAACTATGAACACTGCTTTATATAATAGAGTTTTAACCTCTATTGAACAACATAATATGCTGACCGCCCGGGACAGTGTAGCGATCGCCGTATCCGGCGGGCCGGATTCAGTCTTTCTCCTGAGGTCCCTGTATGCCCTACGGAAGAAACTTAAAATTGATATCTATGTTGTTAACATCGACCATGGCCTTCGAGGAATAAGCTCAAGAGACGACTCAGCGTTTGTAAAAGATGCAGCTAAGGAACTCGGCATAAGATATCTATCAAAGAAGCTGAAATTCAATAAGGACAGTGCCAGAAAGATCTCAGTCGAAGAATTCCTGCGCCTCAAAAGGTATGAGTTTTTCAAAGAGGCCGCGAAGAAACTGGGCGCAAACACGCTTGCGACAGGCCATACCCTGGATGACCAGGCAGAGACAGTTCTCATGAGGGTTATAAAAGGGGCAACCATCAAAGGGTTATCCGGTATCTCTCCTGCAGGAAAGCATGGGCGCCTTAAGATCGTAAGGCCGCTTATTGAGATAGAAAAGGCAGAGATATTAAGCTTTTTAAAAAGTAACGGTATTCGTTACCGTACAGACCGCACAAATAGGGACGAGCACTATTTCAGAAATAAAGTGAGAAGAAAGATCCTCCCTTATTTAGAGCAGTATAATCCGAGAATAAAAAGATCACTCGCTCTCATGGCTGAATCATTGAGAGAGGACAGGGAGTTCATAGAGGACACATACATAAGGATAGATTCGGCGAGAGACAGCGCCGGCCATATCAGCATTAAGCTTAAAGACATCGTGGTGCAACCCAAGTCGCTCCAGAGGGAGATAATGAGAGACGCGCTGACACGCTCAGGCGCGAATATAAAGAAGCTCAATTTCAGGCATTGGAGAGACTTGCGCGAATTCATGAAACACAAAAGGGCCGGCCAGTCGATCGACCTGCCAGGTGGTGTCGCGGTGTGGCGCACAGCTAACGAGCTCAAAATAAAGCGAAGAATTTTGTCGAAATAGTTGCATCGAACTGTTATTATGGTATAATCTGTTTATAATAGAATACATAAAACATGAGGGAAAAATGCCGCAATATCACAATAGACAGAACCCGGCGCAGAAGCAAAAACCGAAACTGCAGAAGAAGATACCGCAGCAGCCTAACAGTAAGAATCTTTTTATCTGGCTCCTAATACTCTTCGGAGTGTTTTACCTTTTAAGAGTTGCGTCAACTACCCTCGAGCCGCCTTTAGTCAAGCTTACCTATAGTAAATTCTATCAGATGGTAGAGGACAACGCCTCGACCGGCGACATAAAGTCCGCGGTTATGACTGAGGACATAGTGCAGGGGGAGCTTGCGGGAGGAGCACGTTATAGGGTGAACGTGTCACAGGATGATGAGGATCTGCTGCGGTTATTGCGCTCAAACGTATCAGATTTTGATATCGAGCCGCCAAAAACGCTTTTCATGAACCTCTTTATATCATTCGGCCCGCTGCTTCTGTTTGTATTCTTTCTGTATTTCATGTACAGGGGCGCAGCGCAGGGCGGAGGCAGGGTTTTTTCTTTCGGTAAATCACGGGCACAGGAAGTGGCCAAGGGCAAGATGAAGATCACTTTCAAGGATGTCGCCGGCGTTGACGAGGCGAAGGAAGAGCTGCAGGAGATAATAGAATTTCTTAAAGAACCGAAAAGGTTCCAGACACTTGGCGGCAAGATACCTAAAGGCGTCCTTCTGCTTGGACCGCCCGGCTGCGGCAAGACACTCCTTGCAAAAGCGGTCGCAGGGGAAGCAGACGTGCCTTTTTACTCCATCTCGGGCTCGGATTTTGTCGAAATGTTCGTTGGTGTAGGCGCCAGCCGGGTCAGGGATCTTTTTGAGCAGGCAAAAAAATCAGCCAGGGCTTCGGAAAAAGGCTGTATAATCTTCATAGATGAGATTGATGCTGTAGGCAGACAGAGATTCGCCGGAATAGGCGGCGGTCATGATGAGCGCGAGCAGACCTTGAACGCACTGCTGGTGGAAATGGACGGGTTTAATACGCAAGTGGGCGTAATACTCATAGCTGCGACCAACAGGCCCGATGTACTTGATCCGGCTCTTTTGAGGCCCGGGAGATTTGACAGGCAGATAGTTGTCGATATGCCTGACATTGTAGGCAGAGAAGCCATTCTTAAAGTGCACGTAAAGGAGATCAAGCTTGATCAGTCGATCGATCTGACCACGATCGCAAGGAGAACCCCGATGTTCTCAGGAGCAGACCTTGCGAATCTGGTCAACGAAGCCGCGCTTCTTGCTGCCCGACGCAAAAAGGCTCACGTTGAGACCGAAGAGTTCGAAGAGGCCGCGGAAAGAGTTATGGCCGGACCTCAGAGAAGGTCGCGTGTCATAAACAAAGAAGAGAAAAAGATAGTAGCTTATCATGAAGCCGGGCATGCGCTTCTGGCTTTGCTGATACCGGAAGCGGATTCACCACACAAGGTCTCTATACTGCCGCGCGGTATGGCGCTTGGATACACATTTACGCCGCCTCATGAAGACAGGCACTTGCAGACAAGGAAGAAACTGATAGCCCAGATCATTGTGTCCCTGGGTGGCAGGGTCAGCGAGGAACTGATCTTCAATGAGATATCGAGCGGCGCCCGGGATGACATAAAGAACGTTACCAATATAGCACGTGTAATGGTCACTAGGCTGGGCATGAGCGAGCGGCTCGGCCATATAAGTTTCGGAAAGGCGCACGAGCATATATTCCTCGGTCGCGATATAAGTGAAGTGAAGGACTACAGCGAGGAGACGGCCCGCATCATAGATACCGAAGTAAAAAAAATAGTCGATAAGGGATATGTCGTTGCCAAGGAGACACTCAGCGGTAATGTCGAAAGCCTGAAGAGGCTCGCTGAGGCACTGCTGGAAAAAGAGGTCCTTAGTGATACCGAGGTCAAGGAACTTGCCGGTCTAGAAGTCAAAGCCGGCATTAAGGCACAATATGGTGACAGTAACAGTAAAAAGACGAAAAGAAAGCGGACTGCGGATAGCGTGGAGTGATTTCGGCCTTGATCTTGACAGCCGGACCCATGTTATGGGTGTACTTAATGTCACGCCTGACTCTTTCAGCGATGGCGGTAGGTTTATGTCGGAGGATAGCGCGGTTTCACAGGCACTTAATATGACACGTGACGGCGCGGATATTATAGATGTTGGAGGCGAATCCACGAGACCGGGTTCAATACCCGTTAAGGCCGACGAAGAGATCAAAAGAGTTGTGCCTGTAATAAAGAGGCTCAAGGCTCTTATAAATATCCCGATCTCTATAGATACAAGCAAGGCACCGGTAGCAGAGGCCGCGCTCACAAGCGGGGCATCCATGGTGAATGATATAACCGGATTAAAGGGCGATCGCGAGATGGCGGATGTCATCGCGAAGCATGACGTTCCGGTCGTCATCATGCACATCAACGGCACGCCCAGGACTATGCAGACAGACCCTTATTATGAGGACCTTATAGGAGATATTACAGGGAGCTTTGTATGGTCCATCGAGATGGCAAAAGACGCCGGTGTCGACGAAAATAAGATCATTGTCGATCCCGGTATCGGTTTTGGCAAGAGACTGGAGCATAATTTGAGGATAGTTAAAGAACTTCGCCGGTTCAAAATGCTCGGCCGGCCGGTTATGATAGGACTTTCCAGGAAATCATTTATCGGCGAGGTACTGGGCGCGCCCGTGAATGAGAGATTAATAGGGACCACCACGGGGCTGGCGCTGGCAATATCAAACGGGGCGAATATAGTAAGGGTCCATGATGTAAAAGAGGCCCTTGAAGTCACCCGCATGGTGGATTCAATATGTCGGGTTTAACCGTAATTTTCATGATAAAGATGATCGCGGAGATAGCAATACTCTGGTTCTGCTATTATGTCCTGATGCTTTACATTAAAGGCACAAGGACGCTCCAGGTCTTAAAGGGTATATTTATCGTCATTCTGGTATTTGTGATGGTCCAGTTGCTGGGCCTCGATACTATAACATGGCTTATGACGAAACTCATCCCCATATCGATCATAGCGTTATTGATAATATTTCAACCGGAATTAAGGCGCGGTCTGGCACGGCTCGGACAATTCGGGATGTTCCCCACAAAGGATGTCATAATCGATGAGATAGCCAAGTCGGCCGCCACGCTCTCAAAGAAGAAGATCGGCGCACTGATCGCTATCGAAAGAGAGATAGGTCTCCGGCCTTATATAGAGAGCGGTGTACAGCTGGACAGCAAGGTTACAACAGAGTTGATAAATACCATATTCATGCCTAACACCCCTCTGCATGATGGCGGCATAATACTGGAAGAGGACAGGATCGTTGCCGCGGGGTGTCTTTTTCCTCTTACGCAGGATACCCACGTAACCAAGACCTTGGGTACACGTCACCGTGCCGCAATAGGGCTTTCAGAAGAGACCGATGCCATAGTGGTGATAGTTTCCGAGGAATCAGGCTCTATTTCCATAGCGGTAAGCGGTAAACTGACAAGGGACCTGAACAAGGACGAGCTCATAAAATCCTTGAGCAATCTATACAAGGCAAAAAAGAAGAGCCTTTTCGATTTTTTCAGAAAGGTATCAAAAGAGGGGTCGTAGGAACTCAGGATGAAGAACGCTATACTGAATAATTGGATATTGAAGCTCCTGGCACTTTTTTTGGCCGTTATCACATGGTTCGTCATAGTGCTGGAGCTTGACAAGGGCGCAGTGGAAGAGATAAAGGCCCTTTCTCACAGAATGTCCACTAAGGTCGTGCCTATACATCTGAAAATGACCGGCAAGCCTCTCGACGGGTTTACGGTCGAGGATAACGATATTGTACTGAACCCGTCTGTCTGTATAATTGTCGGGCCTAAGGCCTCTCTGCGAAGGGTCTTTGCCGTTGAAACAGAGCCGGTGGATATCGAAGGACACGGCAGGACCATAGTTAAAGATGTCTCCATTGTCTATCCGTTCGAAGGGATAGATGTCAAAGAGCGTTTTGTCAAGGTGACCATCCCCATTGTGAAGATCAAGGATTAAGATCATGCCAAAGCTTGGAGTAAATGTCGATCACGTTGCTACTATAAGACAGGCCCGGATGGCTGCTGAGCCGGACCCTGTATGGGCTGCCGATATCTGCGAGAAAGCGGGATGTCACTCTATAGTGGTCCACCTACGGCAGGACAGGCGCCACATAAACGAACGCGACCTGTCCGTTCTGAGAAATGCTGTGAGGACACGCCTTAACCTGGAAATGTCAGCCGCGAAGGAGATAGTGGACATCGCCTGCAAGATCAGGCCAGAACAGGCCACGCTTGTCCCGGAAAAGAGAGCAGAGCTTACGACCGAAGGAGGTCTTGACGTTAAGGGTTCCGGAAGGTCGCTGAATCAAGCCATAGAACGCCTGAAGAATAGAAATATAGAGGTCAGTCTTTTTATAGACCCCGATAAGAAACAGATAGATGTGTCTAGCAGACTGGGCGTTGACTATATTGAGCTTCATACAGGAGAGTACGCAAACGCGCGAACGGATAAAAAAAGGGGGCTTGAGCTCGAGCGCCTGCGCAATTGTATCCAGTATGCCGCGAAGAAAGGCCTCAGGGTTAATGCAGGCCACGGGCTTACCTATATTAATGTAAAAGATGTAGCCCGCCTGCCGAATGTGGAAGAATTGAACATAGGCCACTCCATAATATCAAAGGCCGTGCTTGTCGGAATGGATAAGGCGGTAAAAGAGATGCTGGGATTGATCAGTTAAAATGGTACTGGGTTCAGGTGTAGATATAATAGAGGTTGATAGGGTCAAAAAGGCCATTAACAAATGGGGCGACAGCTTCCTTAACAAGGTCTTTACCAAAAAGGAAGTGGTGTACTCAAAACGCCGCAGGTTCGCTTATCAGCACCTGGCAGCCAGATTCGCCACAAAAGAGGCAGTTCTCAAAGCCTTCGGCGGCGGATGGTCAAGGAATCTTCCATGGAAAGACGTCGAGATAGTGAACGACCGGAAGGGGAAACCCGAGATCATCCTTTATGGCGCGGCCAGGACAACCTATGATAAGAAACGCATAAAAAAGATAGTCGTGAGCATGTCCCATACCAAACGATACGCAGTAGCGAACGCGATACTGATAAAATAGTAGGGTAGAAAATGGTAAGAGTAGCTTCATTGAAGATAAAATCAAGGGTCAGGGACGCGCATAAAGGGGATTACGGCCATGTATTTGTGCTTGCCGGCTCACCTGGATTAACGGGTGCGGCCTATCTTACATGTATGGGGTCGCTTATATCGGGAAGCGGCCTTGTAACGCTCGGCGTACCAAAAAGCATCAACCCTGTTATGGAGATCAAGCTCACTGAAGTTATGACAAAACCTTTTGCGGAGACCCCGGAGAAAACACTCTCTATTAAAGCCCTGTCTGAAATAACAAGGTTCGCCAGGAAGATCGATGTCATAGCAATAGGGCCGGGGCTTTCCAGAAACAAGATCACGGAGGATCTGATAGTGAAATCCGTGCTTTCCATGAAAAAGCCTTTTGTCCTGGACGCGGACGGGCTGAATGCGTTCGAAGGAAGGCCCGGTTTACTTAAAAAGGTCTCGGAGGCCTTCGTAATAACCCCTCATCCCGGGGAGATGTCCCGCTTAACAGGCAAGAGCGTCAATTCTATCCAGAAAGACAGGATTGGATCTGCAA
>CAZKWI010000054.1:0-12216 GCA_964556455.1 uncultured Planctomycetia bacterium
TAACAAAGAGCTGTGTTCTAACTTAAAAACTGCTTGACTAATGGGGAGCATTACATTTGTCATTCCTGAATTCATTATTTCTATGTCGTTCATACTTTGAACCGCTGCTATTTTTGTCATCCTGAGCGAGCCCTTGCGTGCTCCAGGCGAGCGAAGGATCTTATCCAGTACTATTGTATATCGCTGCTTAGATCTAACCATTCGGGATTTACAGATTCTATTAAATCGACCTTCTTTTTTCTCAACCATCCTTTTAACTGCTTCTCGCGGGATATTGCAGCATTAACATCATTGGTATCTTCAAAATAGACAAGTTTTGTCATGTTGTACTTTCCGGTGAATCCTTTCACGAGTTTATTCTTATGTTCATATATGCGCTTTACCAGGTCACTAGTTATTCCTATATAAAGTGTCTTTGAGTAATTAGCCAGGATGTACACATAATAAGTTTTCATTTGCGTTACTCGTTAAGATCCTTCGTCGCCCTACATGTTCTTTCAGGCTCCTCAGGATGACAATGGTAAAGAACATCTCTTTTATTCGCCCACTCACAATGACGGTTTTGTTCAACTTTATGCCGCTATCGCAGCCTCGAATGCGTTCCTCTGCCTGTCCTGGTATTCCTGCATCTGCCTTTCCAGCAGCGGTGTCATCGGCGGGAATGTCAGCATTATCGCCTGTAATACGCCGAACGGATTTGAATGTATCATATCTAACATATCCGCGCGCTCCAGAGGGCTTCCCGTGACTGCCATGTAAAGATTGGCGTATATCCCGCTAAGCGCTTCTATATTCGCAGAGGCATCATCGTTTTTAATGCTCCTTATGTTGCGTAGTACTTCGCCGCACCCTATGAGAGGTTCGGCAAATACAGCCCTTGCGTCATTTATGTCCGCGTAAGGGATTATGGTCGCAACCAGCCAGAGGCCAGCAAGATGTTCCTCGCCCAGGAAATCTATAACGCTCTGCGGCAGATACAAGACGTTCCTATGGGCGTTATCTGGGTGGTGGAGCCTGGCTTGCGTGCGTATAAGCACGGTGATTTGTTCTCGGGAGGCTTCCAGGTTCTTTACAGCCATAGCCGGTCCGCCTGCATTCTGATTTGCTCTCGCGGTTTCAATAAGGGTTTTGAAATCCAGCCTCAATTGCTCTATCTCATATGCTCCTCTTCCGGCCTTAGTATTGAGCTGTTGTTGCGTGCTTGCCCAATAGTCGTTATTATCCGCGCCTCCCCATACTTCGGTCGGGATAATATGATTTGCAGTGTCTTCATCTGACACCGGCAATGCCTTAGTAAGCAGGTCGAAGAACTCACCTATCTTATCCGCGCTTATAAGCGGTGAGCGGCCATTATATATATACGCGCCTGCGGGTAACCCAGCGCTCTCTGCAGCTCCAAGATCAACCCTTGCCGGCAATACCATTTCAGACAGAGCGTCTGATCTTTCGCCGACAAGTCGTCTTGTCGCTGCGAGATTTTCATCAGTCTTTTGTTTCTCAGTACCATCATCCGCCGTCGCCGTCCTTGCTCCAGGAGCGACTACGAACTTTTCTTTTCTTATTTCGCTGAACTTGGCCTTTACAGGCCTTGCAGGTGTTTCGAAGCCTGCTTCTTCGAAGCCGTTATACTGCATGGGCTCTAAGCTGACCTTGAAGGGCACGTAGCCTCTTAAGGTCCTTTCCTGGCCTGTCTGGTCGTTCACGACGTTGGTTATGACCTGGTCTGTCATCTCCTGCATGGGGCCGCCTATATCCTGAGGCAGTGTCTTGAAGAAGTTCTCAAGGTGGGCTCTTCCCTTGGTCGATACAGCTATAAGGTTAGAGCCAGGGCCTCCTGCCCCAAGGGGCATTATGGCTATGCCTTCTTTTCGTGCGGCGTCTACGAAGGGTCGTATCGGGCCGTAGGTGTAGAGAGAGTGGGTCCTCAGATACTGTTCGGCCTCATCTTCTGTCATGCCTTCGCCTTTTTCCGGATCCTGCAGGCGGGCCATCTCTTTTTCTATGGATTCGAAGAAGTATTTTTCGTGGTATTTTTCAGCGTAATTAGGTACGGGTTTTCCTCTGTAGGCATCTAAGGCGAGGTTCATGCCTCTTATGGCTACGTCATCCCTTATATCCACGTATTCATTAAGGGCGTCTATTATATCCTGGAGGGCGTTATTTACAGCATGCTGGGCGATCTTGTTGCCGCCCTTGGCTGCCTTTGCGAATTTATTTATCTTTCGGAGGGCCTTTATGCCTTTGGCTGTTTCAGCGACCTTCTGGAAGAATCTCGCGAAGCCGACTTCATCAAAGTCCTCCACCTGCATCGTCCAGAGCTCGTTTGTGGTCTCAGCTTCTCTTCCTATCTGGGCCTTGCCGTCTATGTAGCCTTTACCGGCCTGGGCGAACATGAAGTTCTCCTGGAGCACTTCTATCGCTTCAGGCTTGTCTATTAAAGGTACACTGAATACAGAGTATGGGTTTACGAGGTTGCCGTCTTTTCCTTTAACTCCTGAGAGCCATACGTGCGAGAATATACCGCCCATCTGGGTGCACTTGTGGCCCTGGCCTCCTGTAAGACCGCCTAATTCGTCATTCTCAAGTTTTACCGCCAAGTTGAATATATCAGCCTCTGAGAGGTTGGCGCCGCTTAGCATGCTTGCGGCTGATATAAGAGCTACGTTGGCTACGTTTGAAGATTCCATTCCGCCGCCTTCTTTTGGAAGGAGGTCTATGTCTTCCACTATTATCTTTATGCCTTTTAGGCCGAATATCTTCATGAAGACATAGTGGGGGGCTCTTCTTTGTGCTATGCCCTTGTCATCTACGAGGATGCCTCTTTCATCGAATTCGAGGTCCTCTTCCCCTAATATAAGAGGGTTTTCCTCTGTTATGCCGTATGGTTCGGCAACGTAGACTATCTTATCCTTATATTGTGGCTCTGCCACTTCAAAGCATATCTTTGCCTTGAATTCACTGGCTACCGCGGGTGTCATGGGAAGTGACGCGAAGTCAGTAACACCCAGCATGGTGAACATCCACTGCGGGAATGGAAGGTCCATTGAGGAGCCCATTCCGTCGAATGCCCTTACAGCACCTTCTATTAAGAGGGCCTCAGGGGCTTTACTTATCCTATCCCACACACCCTGGAGGTCACCTGGTGCAAGCTTATCTATGAGTGAGTGGTCCAGGGGTTGTTTTTGTATGAAGTTAAGTTCCGGCACGCTTAAGTAGCCCGGGTAGTCTTCTTCTAATTTATCGAGCTGTTCTGGCGTCATAGAGTCGACTACTCTGCGCGTATTATCCAATATATCATCCGCGTGCGCGCCGTGCATGCCGAGACTGGTCAGTTCTCTTGCCAAAATATCTACCGCGTTTTGGCCGTCGGGTATGTCTTCTTTTCCGGTGACGTATCTTGCATACTGAAGGAGTGCTTTGAATGTCTCAGGTAGCTTATCCTTAGATACAAGCTTGTTCTGAGCTATCAAGTCTTGTGTCTTAAGTATAAGACCTGCCACCTTGGCGCCTTCGACTATCTCAGGATCTGCAACGCTGGCTGTGGTGGCGGTGCGGGCGGAGCCTAATTCTACTTCTTCCAGAACTTCATTCATCAGCTCGACGAACCGCTGGCTTCCTACTCCACTTCTTACATTAGCCTCTTCTTCCTGTATAGCCGCTTTTAGAAGCTGGGTTGCGGCCGCACTTCCTCTACCGGCAACGAACTCTCTGCGTATAGTGGCCTTCACGCTGTCATCATCAGGCTGAACTGTCGCAGTTCTTGCGCTTCGTGGGTGCCCCTTCTGCTGCAATAAGCCTGCCTTGATCCTGCGCAATGCTTCGATATACGGGTTACTATCATTTTCTACGGGTTCCGTCGTGTCCCAGAGTTTTCTGTTCACAAACGCCAGTTTTTCATCTAACGTGCTGTGTCTCATGGCTGACGATTTACGCAGTACTCGCATATTCTCTGCCACATTTGCCTCGTAGTCAACATCTGCCGTCGCGGTTCTCGCATCTTTCTTCTTCTGCTGCCGCACGATGGCTCCTTTGATCCTGCGCAATGCTTCGCGATACGGGTGCTCGTCAACTCTATCAGGCACCTCTCCCGCGATCAATCCGCTTACATATTCCAACCTGTCAGCAAGTGCGCCGGTTTTTATTCTTGGTGTTTGGCGCAGTTGTTCTAGATATTTTTCCACCTGTTTGTCGTAAATGAAAATCTCTGCAAGCGCTTCTCCTGCGAGGCGCACCACATTCTCCAGCCTCTTTTGGATCGTAGCTGCGTCGTCCGACATCATGAATCCCTGAGTATCATCGAATACGTTCACCGTAGCCCCTGCCTGGCGGAAAGTCCTGGGTGTTATGTGGCTGAGGCGCACAAGCTTGCTTTCAGCTATACCGAGTGACAAAACTCCTGTGCCCATATTATCGACTATCGACGATGCCATCTCTACGCAGTCGTCCGTCTTTACCTCCACGCCATTCGGGAACTTAACCTTTACTTTATCTCCGTCCTTTTCAACGGTTATCGTCTGCTTGGTCGTCGCCGTCCTTGCTCCAGGAGCGACTACGAACTTTTCTTTTCTTATTTCGCTGAACTTGGCCTTTACAGGCCTTGCAGGTGTTTCGAAGCCTGCTTCTTCGAAGCCGTTATACTGCATGGGCTCTAAGCTGACCTTGAAGGGCACGTAGCCTCTTAAGGTCCTTTCCTGGCCTGTCTGGTCGTTCACGACGTTGGTTATGACCTGGTCTGTCATCTCCTGCATGGGGCCGCCTATATCCTGAGGCAGTGTCTTGAAGAAGTTCTCAAGGTGGGCTCTTCCCTTGGTCGATACAGCTATAAGGTTAGAGCCAGGGCCTCCTGCCCCAAGGGGCATTATGGCTATGCCTTCTTTTCGTGCGGCGTCTACGAAGGGTCGTATCGGGCCGTAGGTGTAGAGAGAGTGGGTCCTCAGATACTGTTCGGCCTCATCTTCTGTCATGCCTTCGCCTTTTTCCGGATCCTGCAGGCGGGCCATCTCTTTTTCTATGGATTCGAAGAAGTATTTTTCGTGGTATTTTTCAGCGTAATTAGGTACGGGTTTTCCTCTGTAGGCATCTAAGGCGAGGTTCATGCCTCTTATGGCTACGTCATCCCTTATATCCACGTATTCATTAAGGGCGTCTATTATATCCTGGAGGGCGTTATTTACAGCATGCTGGGCGATCTTGTTGCCGCCCTTGGCTGCCTTTGCGAATTTATTTATCTTTCGGAGGGCCTTTATGCCTTTGGCTGTTTCAGCGACCTTCTGGAAGAATCTCGCGAAGCCGACTTCATCAAAGTCCTCCACCTGCATCGTCCAGAGCTCGTTTGTGGTCTCAGCTTCTCTTCCTATCTGGGCCTTGCCGTCTATGTAGCCTTTACCGGCCTGGGCGAACATGAAGTTCTCCTGGAGCACTTCTATCGCTTCAGGCTTGTCTATTAAAGGTACACTGAATACAGAGTATGGGTTTACGAGGTTGCCGTCTTTTCCTTTAACTCCTGAGAGCCATACGTGCGAGAATATACCGCCCATCTGGGTGCACTTGTGGCCCTGGCCTCCTGTAAGACCGCCTAATTCGTCATTCTCAAGTTTTACCGCCAAGTTGAATATATCAGCCTCTGAGAGGTTGGCGCCGCTTAGCATGCTTGCGGCTGATATAAGAGCTACGTTGGCTACGTTTGAAGATTCCATTCCGCCGCCTTCTTTTGGAAGGAGGTCTATGTCTTCCACTATTATCTTTATGCCTTTTAGGCCGAATATCTTCATGAAGACATAGTGGGGGGCTCTTCTTTGTGCTATGCCCTTGTCATCTACGAGGATGCCTCTTTCATCGAATTCGAGGTCCTCTTCCCCTAATATAAGAGGGTTTTCCTCTGTTATGCCGTATGGTTCGGCAACGTAGACTATCTTATCCTTATATTGTGGCTCTGCCACTTCAAAGCATATCTTTGCCTTGAATTCACTGGCTACCGCGGGTGTCATGGGAAGTGACGCGAAGTCAGTAACACCCAGCATGGTGAACATCCACTGCGGGAATGGAAGGTCCATTGAGGAGCCCATTCCGTCGAATGCCCTTACAGCACCTTCTATTAAGAGGGCCTCAGGGGCTTTACTTATCCTATCCCACACACCCTGGAGGTCACCTGGTGCAAGCTTATCTATGAGTGAGTGGTCCAGGGGTTGTTTTTGTATGAAGTTAAGTTCCGGCACGCTTAAGTAGCCCGGGTAGTCTTCTTCTAATTTATCGAGCTGTTCTGGCGTCATAGAGTCGACTACTCTGCGCGTATTATCCAATATATCATCCGCGTGCGCGCCGTGCATGCCGAGACTGGTCAGTTCTCTTGCCAAAATATCTACCGCGTTTTGGCCGTCGGGTATGTCTTCTTTTCCGGTGACGTATCTTGCATACTGAAGGAGTGCTTTGAATGTCTCAGGTAGCTTATCCTTAGATACAAGCTTGTTCTGAGCTATCAAGTCTTGTGTCTTAAGTATAAGACCTGCCACCTTGGCGCCTTCGACTATCTCAGGATCTGCAACGCTGGCTGTGGTGGCGGTGCGGGCCTTTGCGCCCGGCGCAGCTATCCCCGCTTCGGCCAGCACTCTGCTTACTTCCCCGAAATAATTGCTGAGAGCTCTTCGTGATTTATCATTGTTCTCATCTATAACAAGCGACATCACCCAGCCCGGCTCGTTTACCGCCGCTAGATCATCATTCTCAATATCATAACCTGCCAGCGCGTGCAGATTGCCGTAGAAATGCTGAGTCTGATAATCATCCGGGTATCCTGCTAAATGTTCCTGGAGCGCATCGGGTACGCTCGTACCTCTCTTCCTCGCTATAATAGATGTGGTCAGGCACTTCTGGTGCGCTTTTATCATGGCATGATAACCATGCCCCATCCCCGGGCCTTTTCCGACATCAGCAAAACTATTCAGTGTCTTGCCCCAGAGTTCCCTATCACCTTCATTATTCAATAGATATCTCATGTCCATACCGTCTTCGGTCCTGGATAGGTCACCATAGTAGGTAAATTCGCCGTACTCGGCATCCTTCTGCAGCGCGATACTGTGGATCGCTGCTGCTACATGCGCAGGGTTATTTATAGCCAACCCGAGCCTTCCTACTTCCTGCACCAATTCTCGTTTGGTGAAGAGACCCCGCTCTATCATGGTAGAATAATTCATTGTAATCCCGTCGGCCGAGACCTGGTGCGGCGACTTGTTGAACATATTATCTACCAGCGCAAATTTTTTCGGGTCATTCCTCATCCAGTCGACTATCTTCTTGTAGAATTCTACTGGAGGCTGGTCGACAGCGCAAAGACCCCACGCGCGCGCTATTTCGAACTTTGTATAGTTCAGGATCTGCATGACCCTGGCGAGTATGGTGCCGTCTTCGGAGCGGTCTTCCGCATCATCATCCATGAGGCTTAAATTGAAAACTTCGTATCCGGCCTCTTGAAGAGCCGTTGTGTCAGCAGGATGTATGCCGCCCGGAAGGTTTCTTAATCTTATGTTCAAGAATATCTTGTCGGTCCCTTCCGCGCCTTCTCTTATATATCTCTGTATTTCGTTCTGATGCCCAAGCACCACTTTTACGCCGTGCTCCCTTCCTTTTCCGAGAGATTCTTCAAGGTGCTGTTTGATCCAGAGTCCGACTTCACGCCATTCAATGTCATCGGTCCCCTGCTGCCAGTATCTACCTTCCCAGTCTTCCGGGAGCGCGAGGATTATCTTGTCCCTGCCCTTATCCTCGTTAGATACTATCCAATCGGCCAGGGAGGTTGCCCTCTTTTTGTCAGGCTCGCCCAGCTTTAGGGCCTCTACCCATCTCGTGAGCGGCGCATTACTTAATGCAAGCGGCAGGAGCATGCCATTCGTACCGGCAAAGTCATGTCTCCCTGATGTGGTCGCCGCCTCGTCCGGCTGGTGCGGTATGCGTGCGCAGCCTTCCAGAGACACATCCACGAACGAGTCGTCTATCGTTATCTTCCAGAAATGGTTGCTCAGCTCGAGCCCGTGTGCCTCGAATATCGGCTTCAGCGCGGTATCAGCGTTAAAGACGGGTTCGTATGATGTCATGCCCAAAGCCTGAGCCACCACCACGGTCTTCTTCAATCCCGCTTCGAGCGCCTCTTTATCAGAAAGACTGGCATCTGCAAGCTTCTCTCTGGCTATGATCTCGCCGAATATTGCTCCTACAGTGTCTTTGTTCACATCATCCAGGCCGAAGAATCTCATGCCATGGCGATTTATATTATCGCCCATGGCTTCGGCGGCGACGGCCGCGTATTTATCCTCGATCGATCCGCCCATGCCGGGCCAGATGATATATTTTAATTCGGTCTCACTGCCGTAAGCCCTCATTAACCTGTCCTGTACCTCTCTGGCGATCTTTTCTGTCTCTTCGATTAGTGCCGGGCCGTGGTCAGGATGGTTCAGTATCTCGGCCAAATGCACGGAACCGAGGTTTATCTTTTTTACCTTCCCTCCCTCATCATCATCGTGTTCTGTGACTATACGGGCAAGCGGATCTTCGAAGATGGTCATAGGATTTGCAGCCAGGTCGCGTGTCCTGAACTTTTCGCTGTCCCAGAACTTAGGGCCGAATAACGCATTGTGAAGCGGTGGATATATATCCGCCAGAGACTGGACTGTGGAGGTGCGGGCGGGGCCTTCTCCTCTAATTTCTTCTAACGCCCATGCCGCCCTTCCTGCCACATTACGGTCACTATCATTCAATGCTTTCTCGAGTTCCGGCATTGCGTTAACTGCTAATGGCCCCATAGTACCAAGCGCATCTACTGCGCCCAGACGCACAGCTTCGTCTTCGTCGCTTAACGTTTCGGTTAGGGCGGGTACCGCGCCAAGCGCAAGGGTGTCTAATCTGCAGGAAACGCCGCCTGTTATAATGACCGGTAAGTCAGGTACGACGGCCCTGATCTCTCTGACCAGATCTTCGCCGGAAGACGGTAAAGATAGTCTCTTTTTATCGGAACCGCCTGTATATAACAACTTCATATGTGCAGCTGCTCCATAAAATTGCTTTGCAGTATTTAATACAGTTGTAAATGTAGCCAGAGGCTGCCCTCTCTCAGGCGTTATTTCCACATAAGCGTCCACTGTAGCGTGATATTTTTCAGGAAGCGGGCCCTTCAGCGCTCCGATGTGGTCGTCTTTCGGATTGAACGGAAACGCCTTTATAGCGTCAGCCCCTCTCCTCATTGCCGTCCTTGCCTCATCACCGGATCCGACACCCATAACTACGGGCACGCCTTTAGCGTGAATTTGGTCAATCTCGCCTCTGGTAAGAGTAAGTCCCGGGGTTACTATTAAGTTGGCGCCATTTTCTATCGCGTCTGTGGCATCTTTGCTGTTCAACACTGTCCCCGCAGCTACTATTACAGGATTGGCAGCAGCTTTGGAGCGTTCCGAGGCATACCTTATTAATTCAAGCACGCGGTCACGGTCCCCCCGGAATGCTATCTCCACAGCCAATCTTGGATTCTGTGCGGCAATGATTTCGTCAATCAATTTCTCCGCGCCTTCTTTAGGTGATATTAAGGCGCATACGCCTTGATTATTAAGGAACGCTGTTGTTTCTTCCGCGCTGATGGTGGCGGTGCGGCCGCCGTTGCCTTCTGTGCCCGGCTTCTTCGCATATTTCGTAAGATCTTCTCTCTTATTTGCCTCAAAGCGCCGTATAGGGATGCCCTCGGGCCTCGTTACCAATAATACAGCACGCCCGCCTATCTCTTCTCTCAAATATTTAATCCGAATATCTGTTCCGATATGCAGTGTATCTCTTTTTCCCAAGCGCTCTCTTCTAACATGAACCCCGTCACCATCCACTATTGAAGGCATGTTGGGTAGCTCCCTATTTACGAAGCTTGTCATACCATCGGGCACGACACGTTTCAACATTAAATCTGTTTCAAACAAACGTATACCAGGCTGGCCAGTATCATTTTTCAAAACTTTCTTCTCAGCAAATACAACGATATTACCATTTATTACCAGGCCTTCTGTGCCTATAGTACAATTAAAAGGATTAGTAGCCGTGGGCACGATATCTTCAATTGTAGCCGTGAAACTATAACGCTGGTCTTCGGATGAAAGTTCTGTAATTTCCACAGAAACTCTCTTTTTATTTTCTAAATCATCTAATACTATTTTATTGTCTCGTTCAACCCGAGCAGTAACACTTTCGACTTCCTTCCCGGATTTTATATAGCTCAATTTAGCATTTACGTCGTTCCATTTCTCCCCCCTTATCTCTGACACACTAAGAGTATAAGGCCCATCCTTTATCTCTACCGTTTGCAATGGACTAACATCGTCATGATGAACCGCCGTGGAAGTGCGGGCGGACCTTGGCTTTGAAGTGGTAGCTTCCGCAGCTCTTATATTGTCAAGCGCAGCCTGTGCGATCTCCGCCATAGTTTCGTATCTTGTTACTTTTTTACGGTCTTTCTCTTGCGCTATTTTAGTAAGAGCGGCAACTGCGGGTTCTGCATCTTTGCCTATTCTACTTAGTGTCATCACACAGCCAATCTTGATCTTGATTTCCGTATTTTTTAATCCATTTTTAAGCTTGGGAACAGTTGCTTTGCCTATTTGGCTGAGAGCTGTTATTGCGGCTTCGTTCCATTCGTGGACGTTTTCTTTGAATATGGCTATCATATGGGGTATCGCTTTTACTGAACCGATCTCACCAAGGGCACGTATAACAGCCGCACCTTTAGCTCGGCCGAGATCAGGGGACTGAACAAAATTATAAAACTCTCCTGTTCCTTCCAGCTCTTTAAGCTCTTTTATTAGATCAGCTTCCTTGGGTGTTTTCTCCGCACGGCTAGCAGCTGTCGCGGTGCGGGCGGGGCCTGTGTCTTCGCTCGTTCCATCGGAGTCTTCGTCCCTCAAACTACTTCTAACTTTATCCATGATTCTCTTTAGCTCATCATCTGAAAAGCTTCTCTGTGCCGGTTTCCCTATGAGTCCTTTATCAAGCAGGTTTCTAAAGGCATCTCTTAGATTTATCACCGGTTCCGGGACAAGTCTGTCGTTCCGTATCTCTATGGGCATCGAGCCATCGGTATGCTGCAGCTTGAACCCTTTGCTATTTCCCGCAGTAAAGGGTTTCTTGGCAATAGCAAAAAGCCCTCCTAAAACTGAGGCGCTACGGTATTCTCCGGACTCAGCTACTCTAGAGCCTATGCGATCAATAATAGCATCGAAGTCTCCGCCTGAATAAGTAAATGCTATATGATCGATCGTTGTAGCATCGGGCGGGGTTGCGGTTGGTTTTGGATCTGATATTCTAATACTCCTTAAGAATAAGTCTCTACCGCCGCTGTCCCGGCCCACTTTCAACGGTTTATTTAACTTAAGCCCGCAAACGACCCTGCCGCCATAATCCGCCCTGCTCGTCTCTTTTGCGTCTAGTGTTTCTGTGAGTTTTTGTATCAGCGCTTCTCTTTCATCGACTGATCTTAGCGCAAAACTTATATGGTCCAGGTCCACAAGAGTTACATCGCCTTCAAAGTGTATGATAACACTTAAAGCCCTCGCGAATTGCTCCTCTACCTGGTCAGAATCGATACTGTGCTCCGCTGTAAGTTGTGTCGTTGCGGTGCGGCCGACGGCGTCGGCGACGCCTTGGCTGTAGATTCCGGCTTCGGCCAGTTCGCCCAATATCCTGCGGACATCACCTCCGAAGGCGTACATATCCGGGGCGGACTTTACCTCCGCGAAAATGGGACGGTATTCTGTTTTATGGCCCTGCAGGATATTTGCGTCTCTTAAACTTATATCGACATAAGCGACCGCGAGGTCCTTATCCCACTTTTTCTGTTCTTTGGTTTGGCGCTTTTTTATCGCGCGGCTCAATGAGCCGTGCAGCATACCGCTTACCTGCTCCCATTGTATAAGGTTGCCTTTGTTGACGAATTCGGAAGGCAGTAAGTCCATAAATCCGTTCACCATAAAGTCTTCGTCCCTGGGAGTGATCTTCCCGAGCCGTTCTGCCAATGCGCCGATCTCGGCTTCGTCGCCGCGGGATATCCTGACCACCTGATCCCATGTTACCAGAGGTTCCCTGTCAACAGTTATGCCGTCAGATAAGGCGTAAAGGAGCGCGGCATTATTTACAAAATTGATAAGACAGCTGAATATATTGATATCACGGTCAGCGACAAACCCTTCTGCGTTGGCT
>CAZKWI010000055.1:0-4932 GCA_964556455.1 uncultured Planctomycetia bacterium
GCTCTATAGGGTCTTTGCTATTAAGATCTATGGACACTATGTCTATCCTGCAGGGGGTTTCCTGCAGGTCGTGAGTACTTAAATAAGAATAAGCGCTCCGCACTATATGCTCTTTCTTCTTCTTCGTGACCCTGAGATAGGGCGGGCCAAAGAGGGGGCAGCTGCATGACTTTACCTCGATAAACACCATGCAGCCGCCTTCTTTTGCCACTACATCGATCTCGCCGAACCGGCAGCGGTAATTTCTCTCGAGTATCCTATAGCCATTTCTTCTTAAGAAATGCACAGCCTTTTCCTCGCAGATCTTGCCCAGTATTAAACCTCTTTGGCTCATCCTATTACTCCTCGAAGGCACTTACGACCTTCTCTTCCAGGCGGCTCTTTACTTCATCCGAAAGCGCGACAAATGTGCTGTACCATTTGCCGTTCTTGCCTATCTCACTCGGCATACCGACAAAGGTGCCATCTTTGCCTTCAACGAGCTTGAAGCCCTTCACGATATATTCATTATTGAACTGTATATCGCAGAAGGCCTTTATAGGACCGCCATTCTCCAGACGGTGCAGCCTTACTACTTCTATAGTAGTATCCATATTTTTCACCTCCTCTCCGTATTTATCTCTTTTAAGATCCTGCCGGCTTCTCTGTCTCCGCCTCTCTTCCAGGCGTCATAGACCATGATGAGCATCCGACTTGTCTTGCTATCGACTACCCACTTCATCCCCAGTATTAGGGTAGCTGTTAAGAACTGGAGGAAGTATCTACCAAATGCGAATGACATTACAAAACATAGAACAGCCAAAAACAAAAATAGCATCTCTTTCTTCAATTTAAACCTCCTTTTATTATTACGCATTCCGCCACCTTCCGTTATGGCTACGAGAGCATCCAAGCACTGATAGCAACTCGCCAGGTGCGCTTCAACGTCTTCTCTAATATGTAATGGCATACCGCCTTCTAAATAGCTACAGAGTCTCTCAGGCGCTATGCAGTCTTTTTGCACCTTTAAGACCTTATTTTTGTAGTCAGCTTTTAAGAATTCTCTTATCTTGTGCATTATTCATCCCCGAAAGCCTATCCTGCGCTTAGGCTTTTCTTGCACAGCCATGAGTTGCCTGATAGCCTCAAAAATAGACCTGATTTCAACATCATGCCTTTCTATTCTTTGTTCTAACTCGCTTAATTTATGGGCAAGTTCTTTATGCGTGAATAAGATTATCCTTAATTTCACAAAAGTGCGCATTATCGCGATATTAACCTGTATAGCCCGTTCGCTATTAAGTACGCTTGAAAGCATCGCAACCCCTTGTTCTGTAAAGACATAGATGCGATACTTCCTATGCTCCCCTCTCTTTAAGGTCGCAATTTGCGACCTTAAAGATTTTGCTTCTTTCCAGGTTAATCGGAACATGAAATCCATGGGGAATCTTTTGGCATTTCTTTTCACCTGTTCATTCAGCCTCTTGGTAGATACGCCATAAAGCTCGGCTAACTCCTTATCCAGCATAACCTTGCGCCCGCGAATTAAATAGATCTTATCTTCAATTTCTTTTTGCAGTAATAGTGCATTCACATATACCTCTTTCTTCCAAATCTTTTACCCCTCACCTTTAGTAGACACAAAAACAGCTGTTTTTATTACATATTTTTTTCAAATTTCTTCAGTTTTCTCTTTAATTTGCCCTTTGCCCTCATAGCGGACACAAGGACTGTGCCTATGGGGAGACTGAGGATCTCCGCGATCTCCCTGTATTTCTTATCATAGAGCAGGGATAATTTAATTATGAGCTTTTCTTTGGGATTTAGCGACTCCAGGGCGTCTTCTATGGCATCCCGCAGCCCGTTATTTATAATGATCTCATCAGGAGAAAGAGAAGGGGTCTTTAAGGAGTGCAATAACGGCACAGTTTCTCTATGGTTGGATCTTCGTACATAGTTCGATACAAAATTCACTGTAAATGCGTATATCCAGGATATCGCCTTATCTTTATCCCTTAAGGTGCTTAGCTTATGGCCATTCCATATGGCTAACAATACCTCCTGGCCTATATTTTCAATATCAGCCTCAGGAAGATCAAATCCAAGCCTCTTCAGCTTTCTCCTGATAATAGACAGTATGAGGGGGTTTATATGCTTGGTGAGCATATTCCAGGAATCAGTATCCCCGTCTATGCATCGGTCTATAAGGCGCCGCAGGTATTTTTTATCCGGCCGCATAATAGGCCAACTCTAGCATCGCAGATGCTATCGTTCAACTCTAATAACGACCTATTGACATTCTTAACAAAGCAGGGGGACAGGTTCCTTCCAACCTGTCATCCTGAGGAGCCTGAGAAAACCTATTGGGCGACGAAGGGCCTTATCCAACTACCCGGCAAGATTCTTCGCTTCGCTCAGAATGACAATGAGTTGTCGAGATTTTCTATTCGAGACTTGGTAGATCCGGCAGTAATATATCTCTGGTGCCGCCGATATCCGGGCCTATTTCGTAATCTCTGTCGCACAGCGCGAGTTCAGGTATGGGGATGTTCTCATCTGCTGTACGGACGCTTTCCGGGTTTGTCGGAATGCTCAGAGTGCCGCTCCCCTGCGTGTATTGTGTAAGCATAGGCGGGTTTTTGGAAGATTTGACTGTTGATGTGATACCATTCGATCCATAGTTACTAAAGCTATTATTGTTTATTACCGCGTTGCTTTCTTCTTCAGGATGGCTTGGTTCATGAGCCTTTTTGGTGCCAATATCGTTTTCAGCAGGCGGCATTCCATCGGAGAGCTTATTATCTGAAGTTATATAACCGGTATTAGTAGAGACGTAGGTGCGGCTATCCGGGCTTTTTGTCTCTGCGATGTCGGCTGTTTCCTCTACCGGGCCATTTTTGCGCAGTGAAGTTGCTTTTACGGCAGTGATAACAATGTCCGACTTTTTTATATTTGTGGCTGATGCCGATATATTTTCTTCTATAGGGCATAGAATTGCGTTCCCGGTTATAGTTCCAACTATATGCTGGGCCAATAGACCGCTAGCGAAACCCGTCAGCATACAAAAGGACATAAGGCTCAAAACAATCTTGGTTTTCATGATCTCACCTCTTCTTTTATTTTTTCGTTTTACAGCCCTAATATCAAATCGCCATTCTCATCGCTTAGCCCTTATATTCTACCTCGACCGTTCGTTCTGTTGATATGATTTCGAGTAAGTCAGGATCGAATTTTTCCATGGCGCTGCCATGGTAAATATATCTGGTGGTAGTGTGAACGCGGCCTTCATATATATGCGTATTTTTAGCGTGGGCCAGGCTGATCTCAAATATATCAGAAGTCGCACTTGGTACAGGCCAATCGCGCGACGCTATGTTTGCTATCATCACAGAGTTAACATCCCCTATGTCTTCCTCCCGGATATCCAGCCTTTCGCAAAGGTCGTCCTTAGCTTTTTGGATCATCTCATTTTCGCCGGAAAGCCGAAGCGGTTCCGGAAAGGGAGGGTCAACCGTAGGCGCCCCAGCGTCTAACCCCGGTATATAAAGGCCGTTCTCCTCGCAGAGGAGGAAGAAGCCTTCAATTGAATAAATTGCCGGATCATCGGGTAAAGGAAATATTGCGGGTACAGGTTCGCCCCGGGGAAAGAGCCCTTCGAATGGAAGTTCATATTCCTCCCAAGTCTGATTATCGGCATCCCAAAGAGCTATTTTTGTAGCATTTATTCCCTGATCCTGGAGTTCTCTGGAAAGGGTGCGAAGGGAGCCTACAATAGCAGCCCATCCGCCATCCCGGTAACACATCAATGAAATCCCGTTCCAGCCCCTGTCAAGAGATAAAGTTACCGGAATTTCCGGCCGCGAGCCTTCAATTCCGATCGCAGTCTTTCTGCGGCCAGACAGAATTCCAGAATACTCTGCATGTACAAAATAAGATTCACCGGGCACCATATTATATGTAATACCTTCTTTGGGGTATCTTTCAAATTGACCGTTTTTGAAAACCGCAACCACTGTTATCTCCCAATCATCGGCAATCATGCCCATAAAGCCCCTAACAGTAAGCGGCTTATCCGGCAGTACCGGTATCGCTATGAGACTCCAGCCTTCCGTTAGCACAATGTCATTATGAGGTAAGGATACAGGGAGAGAAGACGGCGGCACAGAGAGCTCATAATATTCACCATCTCCTTCATTCGCGAAAGATGTTCCACTGCAACCGATCATTAAACCAACCATGAGTAAACATATCAGCTTTTTCATTTTTTCTCCTTTTTGTTAAGGAAGAGAAGGTTCAGCCGGTGTTATCGTGTCTACCAACAGGACATCTACCGGCGTACCCGGTTGATCCGGAGTGCAACCAAAGCCATACATAACGGTCATTACGCCCTCTACTGTGTAATTTTCATGATCTTCTTTATTTTGTGCCGCAGCTTGTAGCCGCCCTTCAATGGTCTTATCCGCACCTTTTAAATGAACCGTTGTTCCATCTTCTAAAACAAGGTCAAATGTAAAAGGGGTCGACCCAATATAAAAGGAGAGAGGAAGGCTTACCCTCCCAGTGTATTGCACGCGTTCCGGCTCTACTTTCAGCCCAGGTATATAAAGCCCGTTCTCCTCGCAGAGAAGGAAAAAGCCTTCATTTGAATTAATCCCACGCCCCGTGAACCCCGGAAAAACTATTGGACCGCTAATAGGCTCATCTGCTACAAAAGGAAGTTTATATTCCTCCCAACCTTGCTCATTATTCCAGAAGGCTATTTTTGTAGCCCTTATTCCTTGTTCTCCCAACTCGTCAGAAAACATATAAAGTGATAATTCATTTTCTAGTGTAGCTGTCGGCACTGAAACCCCGTTCCAGCCTCTATCCAGATGAAGGGAAACTGGCATATCGGGTACTTTTCCACTAATATGTATGGCGGTGGTTAAAGGATAAACTTGAGGCGGGTAAATA
>CAZKWI010000055.1:5032-12087 GCA_964556455.1 uncultured Planctomycetia bacterium
AGGCGGGTAAATAAACGATCCCGTATATTTCGAATACACAAAATACGCCTCACCGGGCACCATATTATAGGTAATACCTTCTTTAGGGTATCTTTCGAATCGGCCGTTTTTGTAAACGGCAACCACTGTTATTTCCCAGGCTTCATTAACCATATCCATAAAATCTCTTACAGAAAACGGCTCAGCCGGTAATACCGGTATAGCTATAAGGTTCCAGCCATCGACAAGTGAAATAGTCGCGGTTTCTTTTTCTGCAGGCGGTTCCGGAAAAGGCACATCATGCGCAAGAGACACTCCACTGCAACAGATCATCAATCCAACCATGAGTAAACAGATTATCTTTTTCATTTTTCACTCCTTTGCTTTTTCTGTCCCGTTGTAATAAGCCATTCTGGGTCAAAAGGCGGTAATGTGAGTAGAATTTCAATCTCCCGATCTTTGTTTAACCCTGGTATAAAAAGCCCGTTTTCCTCGCAGAGGAGGAAGAAACCTTCATCGTCTGAAATTATCCGACCATATAGGTCGGGTAGATCAGGATGATGTATAGGTCCAGGTACTATATTAAGTGTAGGCGGCCAATTAAGTTCAAACGGCAGCTCATATTCTTCCCACTCTTGATCGGAATTCCAGAAGGCTATCTTTGTAGCTTTTATTCCCTGCTCAACAAGTTCATTGGAAAGGCGGATAAGGTAATTAAAGTCATAGAATCTTTTGTCATCCAAATACTCCGTCAATGAAATCCCGTTCCAGCCCCTATTAAGATTCAGTACAACAGGGCTATCCGGAACCTCACCTGCAATGCGGATACTTTTCCTTGTCAATTCAGGATGTCTATGTTGGCACACCTGTCCATCATATTTAGCGTAGACGAAATATGCCTTGCCCGGAACCATGTTATGGGTAACATCCTTTTTAGGGTATCTTTCAAAGCGGCCATTTTCATATACCGCCACTACCGGAACTTCCCATTTGTAGCACGGATCACTTTCTATGGTCGCAACAAAATCTCTTACTGTATATGGTTTATCAGGTATTACCGGCATGGCGATAAGATTCCAGCCCTCCTTTATGTTTATTGCAGCTGTAGAGGGGGGAGAAGGAAGAGCCTGAATAGGCGCGATCGGGTTTACGGGTTCGATCTTTTCTCCTTCAGCAGGGCCGTATGCATTGTAAGCCTCAAGGTCGAAGCTATTATTCCACTCAAGAGGGGGAGGCACCGTCCCTTCATCCAGCTGCGCCTTCCAGGCTTCGTCAGTAAGCCTGTTAGACATAGGTTGTTTAAATTCATAGTAGCTCAAAGTTGGGCCTGCTCCCATAAGTATCCTGCCATCAGGCAGCATGTAGCATACCGCTAATACCTTTACATAACCGACACCTTCTTCGAGGGCAATCTCTGTATTGCACTCGGTATGCACATCCGCCACAAGGACGGTGCTGGTCCCTTTATCTGATACACCGAGAACAACAGCTTCCAGGTGATCGCCGAAGTTCTTGATGAAATTATAGTCGTTCTCTGTCAACTCCTCATTGGCAAGCTCTTTTTCGGATATCTCAAGCAATCTCTCAAGGACCCTTTTGAGTCCTTCTGTTCTCCTTTTTGCAGCATCATCGAGCACGTTCATCGAATCAAGCCCTTTTAACGTCATATTTGTAAGCGTAATCAATCGCGCGTAAAATTCCGGGACCGGCTCCACGTACCCAACCACTCTTTTCGGAATTGATATAGATGAATAGATAGACGTATAGCTCTGTTTCGCATAGAGGATGGTATCATGTCTGAGCTCAGCCCATGACGCAAGACATGCATTCAGCTGCTTATCCGTCCACGCATTGGTCCGCATAAATGTCTGGTAGCCGGGACCCTCTTTCTTGAGGAGCGCTTTCAGCGCGTACAGCCAGGACCAATACAAATTTTTGTTCCAGTCTATATCTCCGAATGCGTCGAACTCTTTTTTTAATTTATCGAAATTTTCATCATATTTTTCGTAATTACTGTCTCCTGTATTATCCAGTATCTCTCTGGCTCTTTCAGAGCCTAGGATTCCCATAATATCCAGTCCCCGCGGGAACCCTCTTATCAAGTTTTCCGCTTGTGACACGACGGTTGTAAAAGACTTATCATCACCATTAAGATACCCGACCGCGGGAAATACCAGTTGCTGCATAATATAGGAGTCCGGTACGAATCTTTGTCCCATAAGCCTCATCCCTTTTGTCTTTTCGAGTATTTTATCCAGCTCTTCCGGAGAGACATTTGCACCTGGCGCAAATATTTCACAATTTCCCGTGCCTCCGTATATCTCGGGGGACCGGAGAAGTGCCAGTTTTTCTCTCAACTCGAAGATCTTATCGATATTATTCAATTCTAAGAGGTCAAAACCCTCAAGCCCTTCCCGAAAGATATCATTGATCTCGTCCCTGTACTCGTAGATAGAGAGGTCATCTGAGAACCCCACATAGAACGCGGTAACGGTGTATATCCTGTCCCATATGTCTATGAGTTTTCTCTCATTCGCCATACCGGCGCATACAGCCCTGGCTGTCAAAATAGCCTGTATGGTCTGTATGTTCGCGTCCTCGAGCGAAATAAGCGCACCTTGGAAGCTGTATGGCCCCCAGTTGCCGGAACCCTTAAGAAGAAACGACATTCTCCCGTACCACATCATTCCCTTGAAATATCTTTTCAGGACCTCGCTTCTTGTGTAATGGCCTCTCGGGACATACTGGGAATAATCCTCTTTATATATAAAAATCGGACTATATTCAAAACCCTGGTGCGCTTCGATATATTCCACCTCTTGATCAACAAGTTCCTTCACATATACAGGGATAGAGCTGTTAAAATCAATGGCGAGCAAGCTTTCAGCGCCGTATTCACTCCCGGAATTTCCTGTAAGAAACCCTAAAAAGCCGCCTTTTTTTTCTTCCTCAGCATCTTCTTCGATTGGTTCGTTTATGTCCCTGCACAATACGCGCAGCGCGACAGAGAAGAACGCGACATTTCTTTTTGCCGCTTCTTTCAGGTCCCCGGTAAAAATATTGTATTGCCTCTTCGACTCCGCAAGAAGGCTCTGTGTAAGCTCAACTATATCCCCGTAGAATTCTCTCTGTTCAATGCCCTTCAAGGTCTCGTCAAACTGGATGTGGTAAAGATGGAGTAGAGAGTCAGAAGTTATGAATATAGGTATATCCCTGTCTTTTAGATCATTATATACTTCCACTATGTCATCTTCGTTCTCGCTCCATGGCACTACCGCAAAGCCGTTTGCCCTGATGAGACTTTCAGCGGTAGCCAAACCGAGCCTATCTGAAACAGAGGCATAATTTTCCACCTGGCTGATATCAAGAGGCAGGCTATAGCCTTGTATCCTAGCTTCTTTACCGAACTCAACCGGATTGTAAAAAGATAGGAATCTGTTTTTCAGATCTTCTGTATTTGCGTCAGCGGCCGGACATAGGTCTATGCTGCTTGTCAAAAAAACGAATGTTAGCAATATGCTCATCAGCTTTTTCATTTTTCGCTCCTTTTTTGAAAGTCTTTTCAAAAAGCCTTAGTTATCGGGTATAAAAAAACGCCAGAAGTTAAGCCCACTATATATAACACGTAACTTCTGGATTTATTCCCGAAAATATGGGGAAAATCGGACTGTTCTAACTATCTGTGGTTGAAGGCGTTATAGTAGATGGTTCGAGCCTTTTGAGGCCCATTCTTGCCTCTTCGGCCTCGAGGCTTTTGGGGTAGGCGTTAAGGACTTTTCTGTAGGATAGTGCGGCATTTGCAGGGTCGTTCAGGTCTTTCTCATATATCAGCCCTTTCGCGCAGTGAGCGAGGCTGACGAGATCGGAAGAGGAGTGTTTCCTTATTATGCTATCAAGGGTGAATACGGCACCTTTATATTCATCTATATAGTAGTAGTAGGCCGCTATGAAGAAGAAGAACTGTGTATCGTATCCCGGATTCGGGTATTTGGCTATAAGGCGTTCCAGGTCATGGATGGTGTCCAGGTGCTTTGCCTTGTCTTCCGATACTACGGCTTTATTTATGCGGGAGGCTATTTGTATGAGGGCCTCAGGTACTGGGTCGGCCTTTTTAGATGAGATATAGAGGGCCGCCGGCCTTAAAAGTTCATGGACCCTCCTGGGCGTCATGCTTATTAATAGCGCTACCTGGGGCTGTTCGCCGATATGGTAGATCTCCTGGACTTCTTTCCATTCTTCCTCCAGAAGGTAGCGCGGAGAGCCGGGCGCGGAGCCTGCGATCACCTCTACGGCCTTGCCGGCTTCCACCGAAACCCCCGGGGAAAGCTTTGCCAGTTCCATTTTCGGCCTTACCTCAACAGTGCCGTCAAGGACGCCTACCCAGGTCTTATCTTTATTTGATGACAAGGCGTTTACCATGAAGCCGGTCCCTGTGGCCTCTATCTCAGCCGCCGGAGAGTCTATCTTGAGGTTTGAGCCTTCAAAGCCTTTCTTTGTAGCTACGAGCACTTTGCCTTTATTCAGTCCGTAAGTGACGCCCCTGTTTTTGGTAAAGGTTTTTTCCAGGAGAACGGTCTTTATCTCGGTGTTTTCTTTGAGCATGATCTCATATTTTTTAGACTCTATGTTTACTGTGCCGCCCCCGGCTACCTTGATCATGTCGCCTTCATTCAAGCGCATGCCTTCCACCGCATCCCGCCATACAGCCTTTTTCCGGCTGTATATCTCGACCTTTCCGTCCACCGAGGCTATGGCAGGCATGACGCTTATATTGTTCCACACCAATGAGACAAAAACGAATGCTATTACGGTAACAAGGGCGACAGCCTTTATAAATACAGGCGCTGGTTTGGAGATAGCGGGGCGCATATTTTCTTCGAACCGGAGCCTCTTTTTGAATTCAGAGTCGAGTGCCGCTGAGGTTTGAGCCTGCGGGAGGTTCTTTAGGATATCTTTAGAGGCCTTTAATGAGAGAAATGTCTCCTTGCAGCCGCTGCAGGCTGAAAGATGGCTCTCTGTAAGCCGCATCTTATCCCGGGGCAGCCTTTCATCGAGATAATATGATAAAGTTTTTATATCCACGTGCTTTGGCATCTTAAGGCCTTTCTATATTTTTAAGGTTTTTGGCTAAAATAGCCCTTGCCCTGCTCAATCTCGAACCTACCGTGCCTGTGCCGCATCTCAGTATCGCGGCGGCTTCTTCGTAAGAATGGCCCTGTATATCGCAGAGTATTACGATCTCTCTGTACTTCACGGGAAGCCTGCTTATGCATTGCTGCACCAGCGTTTCCGTCTCCCTGCTGATAGCCGAACCTGAAGGCGTATCGACCCCGGCCGGGATGACGTCCTGCATGCTCAGGCCCTCTTTTCCGGAGAGCTCTTTATTGAGCATGAGCCCGGGCTCGTGCTTTTTCCTCCTGAAGTAATTTCTGCAGAGGTTCCCGGCTATTGTAAAGATCCAGTTAAGCGCTTTTCCCTGAGACTTATATCTTTTTAAGTTTAAATACGCCTTTAAAAATGCGTCCTGCGTTATTTCTTCCGCGGATCTCAGGTCTCCGGTCATCCTGTAGGCGTAATTCAGGATGTGCCGCTTATGCCTGTTGTAAAAGGCTTCGAACGCTGTCTTGTCTCCTGTTTTGGCCTTTAAAAGGAGGCTCTCATCAGAAGGACCGGTATTCTTAAGATCGGCCATTTTTACCTTTCACTATATATAACACACGAAACCCGATAAAATTCCGCTTTATAACAGTAAATTCTTTATTATATATTACCCCTAGAGCGAGGCGGGTGCAAGGAAAAATTAAAGGCATACCCGGCAATTAAGCCTGATATGCCATATAAAACACTTATCTTTTATGAACCGTCTATTTTTCCGGTAATGCGAGCAGTACCTCTATCTCAAAGGTGTCTTCATTAATAAACCAGGAGGATAATTTTACCTTATTCAGTGCCCGCGATATGGGCTTCAGGAAATTATCGACAGCCCTGCTGACCTCTTTCCTGAATCTTGTCATATCCACATCAAGGGGGCCCGGTGAGGTATCGCTTTTTTTCATCCGCACTTTAGTGTATATAAGGGCGTTATTCTTTATCCCGTATTTATCCTTGATCCGGCTCATTTTATTCTCCAGTTTTTTGAAGGATTCCCTGATATCTATGATGTTTAACGCGTATCTCATTATACTCTCATTATCCAGCGGCATTGTATTTTCCCCGGTTTTTATAATGACTTTTTTGATAGGGCGGTATTTTTTGATGTATCGATATTCGTGAGGCCTGCTGTTGTCTGCGCTCTCACGTGAATGGAGTCTTCTACCTTCCCCTGATAATTCACAATAAACTTCATTCCCTTCGGGGGCGCTGTTAAAGACCGCGTAAAAGTCTACAAGCGCGAACGTCACTGAAGCGAGCTCGCCGGATTCATCTACGCCATATGTGATCTCGATAAACCTATCATCAGATGTACCGACCCTAACGATCCGGCCGTTTTCATCCGTGCTTATTTCTGCTATATAGGGTTTGTCAGAAGATGCCTCTCCGAGGGTTTCTTCTATGTCATTTCTTAAGCCTAGAAGGTTTTCCAGATGCTCCTGGATCGCTACCGTATCATCCGCCGAAAGGTATTCCGGGTAGGGGGCATCATCCTGCTGCAGTACAGGCGTGCCCTCTTGGGCATAGAGTATGGATGGGGAAGGGGCGGCTATAAAGCAGGCTATAGTAAAGAAAGCACATAGCGCGATACTGCGCATTCTATTAAAAGCACCCCTTGCTGTATAAGCCCGGCTGTATTTATTCATATAGCTACCCCATTAAAAGCGATCTTTGTAAACCGCTTTAATTTGTAGTGCAAAAAATAGGCATACTTTTTATATGTATGCCACCCCTATATATTAAGTATACCATATCACTCTACGAAATGGAACGGTCATATTCTAGCTTTTTTATGATTAACAGATGGGGACACTTCTGAGCTCAATTCTGGGACAGTTGTAAATGCTCGCTTTTGTCCCGTCGCCCTAAATAAACTCAGGCGACGGGATCCCGCCACCTGAGAATAACATAGGGTGGCGGGAAAA
>CAZKWI010000056.1:0-12069 GCA_964556455.1 uncultured Planctomycetia bacterium
ACCCTTTTTTATTATCTTTTCAAGCTTAATTTACACAGAATATTATACGTTACCCCTAGATTGCTTCGTCGCTTCGCTCCTCGCAATGACAGGAGCGTGGATTCCCGCTTTCGCGGGAATGACAGGATATGCTGACTTTTTATATCTTACATGTGAGCTGGCCAAGGCTGCTTATGACCAGATCTGCGGCTTTCAGGTAGCGTTTTGAGAGAGATGTCTCTACTGCTATCACCCTGATACCCGCTTTTTTGGCGGAGCTTATGCCGTTGGGGGCATTCTCTATGACAATGGCGTCTTCTGCCTTGACTTTGAGTTTTTTGAGGGCTCTTAGGAACGGTTCCGGATGGGGTTTTCCATGTTTTACCTCGTCGCTGGGGACGATAACGTCAAAGAGGCGGTATAGCGTTTTGGGGAGGATCCTCTTGACCTCTTTCCGGGGGGTGCCGGTGACAACGGCGAGTTTATAGCCCTTCTTTTTGAAGCATCTTATAAGCGCCGGGGCGTCCTTAAAAAGGCGGATCTTCATGATATTCTTAAAGACGTTCTCCCGGTGTTTAAAGACTTCTTCCTTCATCTCGTGGGTGAGTTTATAGCCATGGAGTTTTACGATATCGTAGAAGGTCTTATCCCACTTCTCTCCTTCTCTCAGGTATATCTCTTTTTTGGTGACTTTGATGCCGAATTTCCGGAAGGTATCCTGCCAGGCCTTGGCATGGAAGGGCATGGTGTCTACGATAACTCCGTCGAGATCGAAGATTACAGCGTTAATGTTCTGAGGGATGTCTTTCATGGCTATTTTATGTAACTCCTTTATTTATAATGGGTTAGTTCAGGATAAATTAACTAGCTTTTTTCATTTATAGCTTGCATTTCAGGGTCAAATCGTGTATAATTGATATAAGGATGGCGCAACACATGTTCCCGCTTGGGATCCAAGGCAAAAAGCCTATACTGGTTGCGGCCATCCTTTTTTTGTCTACTCTTTCCCAACCAGCTTTTCCCACGCGAGGTCTACGTTCTTCTGCATAAAGTGCAATTCTCTGTTGGTAAGGTGTTTGAACCTTCCCTGGAGTTTCAGGTATTCTTCGACAGGCTTCTTTTTGGCGGGCTTTCTTACCGTGTATTTCCCCTCTCTGACTTCATACATAGGGTATATACATGTTTCATAGGCAAGCTTACCTAATGTCACTGTCTTCTCGGAAGGATATTTCCACCCTGTGGGACAGGGTGCCAATATCTGTATGTATTTAGGCCCTTGCATGGCCTTTGCCTTGTTCACTTTCGCGACAAAATCCTCAGGGTAAGAAGTGTTGGCTGTTGCCGCATAAGGGATATCATGCGCCACCATTATCTCCACCATGTTCTTCTTATGCAATGTCTTGAAATTCTTCGCCGGGGTTGTAGTGGTCCACGCGCCGTAAGGTGTGGAAGAGCTTCTTTGTATGCCGGTATTCATGTACGCCTCGTTGTCATAGCAGACATAAAGAAGGTTTTCTCTTCTTTCCACTGCGCCGGAAAGGGCCTGGATGCCTATATCAGCCGTTCCCCCATCTCCTGCCCAGGCCAGGACATTCGTATCTTTAGCCCTGCCGAGAGCTGCCAGGCCAGCTGCTACTCCTGAGGCAGTCGATGCAGCAGTCTCAAAGGCAGTATGGAAAAGCGGTATGCCTATGGAAGAGTATGGGAATGGGCCGTCTATTATTGACCAGCAGCAGGCAGGTATTACGGCTATAGTATTCCTGCCCAGTGCCTTAAGGGCATATCGCATGGCAAGCGTTGCCCCGCAACCCTGGCATGCCACATGGCCCGGATGCATTATCTCTTCCTGAGGAATAGAGAATCTTGGTTTTACTTTTTTACGCCTACCCATATTATATCCTTAGGGGCCTTGCCCTCTTTTACGCTATGCGCTATCTTTGTAATGTCTTCTGTTGTGACATCCCTGCCGCCCAGGCCCGCTATAAAGCCGTAAATGGGGATCTTTTTTGTTTCGTTGCAGAGGGCGGATTTGACTTCCTGAAAGAATATGCCCTCACTGCCGAATGATATATTCCTGTCTATTACGCCTATCCTCTTTACGCGCCTTGCGACCTTTCTTACTTCGTCCTTGGGGAACGGCCTAAATACCCTTATCCTGCAGAGACCTACCTTCTCGCCTTTCTTGCGCATCAGGTCTACCGCTACCTTTGCGGTGGAGGCCATGGAACCGGAGACCACTAAAAGCGTCTCGGCGTCTTTAGCTTTATACTCTTCTACAAGACCATAGCCTCTGCCAAACGCTTTCTTGAATTCCGAATCCGCTTTTTTAATAACGCCCAGGGCGTCTTCCATGGCATTTTGTGTTTTATACCTGAGCTCGTAATATCGGTCTGGACCTGTGAGGCCGCCAAATGTGTGGGGTTCCTTCGGGTCTAGTTTGAACTTTGGGTTGTAGCGCGGGAGGTATTTATCGACTTCTTTCTGTGATGGGATCTCAACGGGCTCGGAAGTATGCGAAAGCAGAAACGCGTCAAGTACCACCATGCCCGGTAGGAGAACTTTCTCGCAGACCTTGTACGCCTGCAAAACCGTGTCGAATACTTCCTGGTTATGTTCGCAGTAGAATTGCAGCCATCCTGTATCCCTCTGGGCAAGTGAATCCGTCTGGTCAGCCCAGATATTCCAGGGAGGGCCCATAGCTCTGTTGACATTGGCCATAACAACGGGAAATCTCGTATTGGCCGCCCAGTGGAGCATCTCGTGCATAAGCGCTATGCCCTGGGAAGAAGTGGCTGTAAAGGCCCTGGCACCCACAGCTGACGCCCCTATGCAAGCTGCCATTGCCGAGTGCTCACTCTCGACTTTTACGAATTTGGCATTGGTCTCTTTGTTGGCGACCATAGCGGAGAGCTTCTCGACCACCTCTGTCTGGGGTGTTATGGGATATGCGGCTATGACATCCGCGCGCGCGAGTTTAGCACCATAAGAGACCGCGTGGTTGCCCGTTATCACAAGCCTCATTTATGCTCCTCCTCGAGTGAAATGGCGTTCTTCACACATACCTCTTCACATATAGAGCAGCCCTTGCAGTAATCGTAATCTATCACGGGTATACCGTTCTTCACGGAGATACACGCCTCCGGACAGAACTTCCAGCATAATAGGCACGATGTGCACTTATCCTTGTCTATGACCGGCCTTATAGAACGCCACTTGCCAGTTTTATTATATCTTGAGCTCGCCAGTGAGATAGCGCAAGGCGGCATATCTTCAACGCCTTTGAACGCGATTATCTTTACCGCACCTTTGGCTCTTTTTTTCTTTTTCTTCTTAGAAGTTGACTTTTTCATATGCAAGTCTCGCAGCGAGCATGTTCTCTTTCTTTTTTATGGGGACCCTTTCCTGTATGGCATTAAGCACTGACCGTATCTTGACGATCCCTGTGAATTTGGAGAATGCCCCGAGCAGGGTTGTATTCACTATAGGCGATGCCCTGCCTCCCAGGCCCAGCCCCTTGGCGATGCTGGAGGCATTAACAGTAGCAATCCTGAAATCTTCGCCAAAATCAAACTCTTCGGGCTTTTTGTCGCTGTTTATCAGTATCGACCCGCCGCTCTTGAGGCCCTTTACAACATCTATCTTTTCTATCAGTGTCGGGTCCAGGACTATTACGTAATTAGGGGAGTATATCTGGTGCCTCACTTTTATGCCTGCGGAATCTATTCTTGTAAAAGCAGCCACCGGCGCCCCACGGCGCTCTACTCCGAAGAAAGGGAACGACTGGACATCTTTCCCCTCCTTGAATGCCGCCTCCGCCAGGATACCGGAGGCTATCACCGAACCCTGTCCTCCCCTCCCGTGGAACCTTACTTCTATCATAGCTTTTTAACTACTCCCATGGTCTGGCTTGCTATCATCGACTCTTCGTCCGTAGGTATCACGAGGACCCTTACATCCGATGTCGACTTTGAGATAACCTTCTCATTCTTTTTGTTCTTCCTGTCGTTGAGCTCTATCCCCAGGTATTTGAGGTTCGATAGAACCGCCTTTCGTGTGGGCGGGTGGTTCTCGCCTATGCCGCCTGTGAATGTGATGGCGTCCACACCGTCCATGACAGCCGCGAAAGCGCCAATATATTTGTGTATCCTGTGTATGAACATATCGAAGGCCAATTTTGCCCTCTTGTTATTGTGTTCGACTGCCTTATATATATCCCGCATATCGCTCGATATGCCGGAAACAGCCAGGAGCCCACTTTTGTTATTCAGAAGCTGGTCTACTTGGGCCCTCGACATCATCTCTTTCTGCATAAGATATAGAACCACGGCCGGGTCTATGTCTCCGCAGCGGGTGCCCATTATCAGCCCCTCCAGCGGTGTAAAGCCCATACTTGTATCGACTGCCCTGCCGCCGGCCGTGGCCGTTATGCTGCATCCATTGCCGAGGTGGCAGGTGATGATCTTCGATCTGTGTATATCCTTCTTTATGGCGGCGACGGTCTTAAGGGCCACGTATTTGTGTGAGGTGCCGTGAAACCCGTACTTTCTTATGCCGTACCAGTTATAGAGTTTCTGTGGTATGGCGTAAAGGTAATGGGCTTCGGGCAGCGTCTGATAATAAGCTGTGTCAAAGACGGCTACCTGCGATATCCCCGGCAGGAACTTCATACACGCCTTTATGCCCTGGATGTTCGGCGGATTATGGAGAGGAGCCAATGATGAAAACTTCTCTATCTGCGCAAGCACGTTCTTATTAATAAGGGCAGGCTCCTTAAACTTTTCTCCTCCGTGCACTACCCTGTGCCCTACGGCTTTTATCTGGGAAATGTTTTTCAGGGCGCCGCCGTGCCTGCCCGTAAGTCTCTCCAATATCACTCTTATCGCTGCAGCGTGGTTTGCAGGTGATGTGGCGCTCTTAAAACCTATCCTGCCTATGACGCCTTTATCCAGGGGAGAGCCCTTTAGATCAAATACTTTATATTTTATGGATGAAGACCCTGAATTTATTACTAAAGTAACCACTCTCTAACTATCCTCTCCTTGCGGAACCTGTTCATCATCCGAAATATCAAAAAATAGCTTCGCTTCTTCAGTTTGTCACGGTTCGTCAACACGTCAAAAATAAGATGCTGGGTAAAGCCGATGGCCAGCGCCTTCCAGGCGTTCCCAAGAGAAAAAGCGTATATGAATATCCAGATGAGCGCTATGACCTCGTAAGAATGAAAAAAGAGCGTAAGCCTGTTGAATTTCACCTCATTGCAGAACCTGCGGAAATTCTTAACGTTAAAGGGCCAGCCGTAGTTAAGGTAATAATCGAGGACATGGTCCACGTCAATGAATATACCCGATAGAAAAGATACGGCCCAGCACGTAAACGACCTGAAATACGCGTATACCGCCGCACTTATTATAAACGACGCCAATACATGCTTGTGCGGTTTAATATTACTTGCCCTCCACTTTCTCCAGGAGCTTGTTTATATCATCCACGAACGGCTTAAGGGCGTCGTCCTTGCGCACCTTTATGCGCTTATCGTAGTTGCCCTTAAGGACCACGTCCAGCTCCTTCTTGAACCGCTCTATAGGTCCGGCCATGCGGTGCGAAAGAACGAGTCCCCACCAGTAGATCCCCAGGAATATTACGGGTATCCCTATCATCAGGAAGAAGTTCACCCTCTCGAGAGCCGGCATAAGCGACATAGCTATGAACTCGGGTATCCCTATCTCTTCGGCAACAAGCGTAAATACGAGATAATAGAGGCACCCCCCGACAAAGAGCGTGGGGATCAACAAGGAAAAGACTATCAGCCGCAAGTACATGCGCTGAAGCTTTGAGGTGATTATGAACGGGTTTCTCACTCGTGGCCCCCTTCTTTTTTATAGCCTATCTTTATCTCATCATAAAATGTCTCGGCCATGCTTCTCGTAGAATCAGCGTCGGTCATAAAGGCTATAGAGCCTATATCATACTTAGGCTCCTCGCCGAAGGCCTTCACATAGTCGCTGTATATGTCGCGCTCTTCGTATATCCATTCGGGGTTCTCTTTCTTACCGCTCTCCGCCACTATAAGTTGGAGATTCTTGGAATAAGGGCTGGGCGCTATCGTCCCCTCTTTTATCTTCTCGGTCCATATATACTCCAGGGCCCTGGAGTTGGTAAAAAAGAGCGCCGGAAAGATCACATACACCCTTGCTGCGAAATCATCTGTCTTGGCGTCCTTAAGGCTCTCGACCGAGTCTTTCGCAGGGAACATCTGGGCATTCCACTTCCAGCTTATTACAGGCCCCTTTTTCATATCCAGCCTTATCTTATAGTACAGGGCCGAAGCGGTCCCTTTGCTCGTAGCCAGGACGAAGCTTTCGTGATCGGCTTTTTTTATGCTGTATTTTACGTGGCCTTTAAATATCTTCTCCTTCCACTCCTTAAGCGAGCCCTCTGTGGAGAAGGCGAAGTGCTTCACCACGTCCCGGAGCATGGATCTCTTGTAGTGCACTATGGCCGCAACTATAAGCGCTGCGATCAATGTGGATATTAAAAGCTGTATGATCAACTTTTTCTTTATGGCCATGTTATATTATAATACGTTATTCTCTACATAAAATCAACTAATAAACGTCATTGCGAGGAGCGAAGCGACGAAGCAATCTAAGCCTAGATTGCTTCGCGCCGCTTTGCGGCGCTCGCAATGACAGTCTCTTTGCCCAATGGGCATGAGCCGCATAATGGCCTTTTCCTGCAATAGTCCTTGCCAAGGTTCACTATCAACGCGTGATACTCGTTAAAAAGCCTTGTTTCGCGTGGGAGATTCGCAGTAAAGACCCTCTGCACTTCCTCGTAATCTGCTGAGGGGCTTATCAGCTTATGGCGGGAAAATATCCTCTTTGTGTACGCATCCACCACAAATACAGGCCTGAGCGCGGAATAGAGCAGTATGCTGTCGGCTGTTTCAGGCCCTATGCCATTAACCTCCAGAAGCTTCCTCCTCAAGCTGCCCGTAGGCTCCTTAAAGAGCCTCTTCAGGCTGCCTTTGTATCCTTCCTCAAGAAAATCCAGGAAATTCCTGATCCGCTCCGCCTTGATATTATAATAACCGGCCGGTTTTATAAGGGCCGCCAGCTTCTTCTTTTTAAGACCGGCCATAGCCGACGGCGTAAGGGCCCCTGTCTTCTTAAGGTTCGCGATGGCCTTCTCGACGTTCTTCCATGATGTATTCTGAGTAAGTATCGCGCCTATTATGACCTCAAAGGCGCTGTCCGCCGGCCACCAGTGCATAGGGCCGAATTCTTTATGTAATTTATTGTAGATATCGAGTAACTTTCTCTTCATTTATAGATTCCCGCTTACGCGGGAATGACAGGGTTATCACTTATCCCAGACAGGACATATCGACGCGTAGTCACACCACTTGCAGACCCACCCGGGATTGGGATCGAATTTCTCATCCAGTATATTGCAGCCGGTGGTGATGATCTGGCTCTTCGTCTTTTCGAAATCTTCTTTGGACCTTGTAGTAGTGACCTTCTTGTTCGGGTTGACATAATAGAAACTTACGCGTGTGGGTTCAAGCTTAAGCACTTCTTTCGTTGCCATCGCGTATATGCTAAGCTGCAGGGATTCCCTAGCGAAATCATCGTCCTTGGGCTTGCCTGTCTTATAATCTATTATCTCCACTTCGTTATCGCTTATGCTGTCGATACGGTCTATCCTGACGTCAAGGACGAAGTCACCCACGCGCAGGTCCACCTGTTTCTCCAGGTATAGCGGCGGCTTGTGCAACATATCCTTGTGTAGCCTGTAGAAGGTCTTCAATGAGTTCTCGCCTGCCTTTTTGTAATTGGCTTCCGTCATCCTGCTCTCGTAGCCGAAATGCGTCCAATGTTTGTTGAAAAGTTCGAACAGGACCTTTTCGTCGACGGGCTTGCGTTCCTGGACAAGTGTGAAAAAATCCTCAAGGGTTGAATGCATATCCGAGCCGAATGTCAGGTGACTTCTCTTTTTTTTCGGTATCCTGTATACATAGGCAAATTTATACTGGAGCGGACATTTTGAATAGAGGTCCAGCTGCGTAAAGCTGAGTTTACGCGGCTTGGGCAGCCTGTAATCGCCGGCCCTGTCTTCGAGCTTCCGGAATCTGCCCATGATATCTTTAATACGCAAGCAAGCGTCTTCGGATGGGAATATTCGATTATATAATATATCCTGCGCCTCCACGGCCTCTTCGGTAAGCACTTCTTTCAGGAACATCGAAGGCCTGTTCCTCGGCTTATCTATACCGCTCAGGAATAGGGCTTCTTTGGCCCTCGTCATGGCGACATAACAGAGCCTCCTCTCCTCCTGCCTGTAGAAATCCCCATCTGGCAGTTTCTCTTTCATAAGGGCATCGGGAAAAGGTATGGGCTCTCTCCGCCTGATCGACGGGAAGCGGTTCTGGACAAGGCCTATGAGGAACACACAGGGAAACTCAAGCCCCTTTGCTGAATGGACGGTCATAAAGCGAACCGCGTCTTCGTCTCTGACAAGGGCCTCCTGCTCCAGGACTCCCCCGGCCTGCACAAAACAGCCCAGGTACGAAAGGAAATCCGAAAGGTGATAATCCTCGGGGTTATTCCTCAGATATTTCGCCACAAAGTCGGAGAATTTCGTTACATTCAGCACCTTCTGCTCATTGGCAGCACTTTTTTCCTTGATCAGCCTGTTTATATACTTATGTTCTACGAGGATCTCCGTAAGGACCTCTACGGCGTTCTCTCTTTTTGCTATGCGCATGAGGCCACGCAGTTCCTGCATGAAGTCTTCAAGTGTTTTCCTCGTGGAGTCTTTTACCGCCTCCAGCCCCCTCCGGCCTTTTATAACATCATAAAGGGATGCCTCTTCCCTTGAAGCTATATTTGAAATACTTATAAGGTCGTCTA
The DNA here is from genome assembly GCA_964556455.1 of uncultured Planctomycetia bacterium. Lineage (GTDB taxonomy): Bacteria > Omnitrophota > Gorgyraeia > JABMRJ01 > JABMRJ01 > CAZKWI01. The sequence continues at coordinate 8,892 of CAZKWI010000056.1, forward strand.
TGTCCACATCCCAGTGCGGCGAAGTAAGTACGCGAAAGAGGCTCACCGACTCCGCACGGTCGTTTATCACCTTGAGATAGGCTGTCAGGTCCCTGATCTCTTCTGTCTCGAGCAGGCCCACGCCTCGCACGACCGACACAGGTATGCTGCGGGACTTAAGCTCTGTCAGGAGCGCATCTTTGTGGGAATGCGCCCTGTACAGGACCGCTATGTTCGAAAACTTATTTGGGCTCTCAAATGTCCTTGATGCGGCCTCTATCTCGTCGGCCACGGCCCGTGCTTCATCCAGGTAGTCTGACGCAACCAGCGCTTTCACTTCCGGCCCTTTTGTTTTTTCTGTCCAGAGGTTCTTCTTCGGATCGTACCTGTCCCGGCCGTTATTCGCTATAAGCCTGCCTGCCGAGTTTAATATTCTTCTACTTGACCTGTAATTCTGCGTGAGCTTTACGGTCTTCAGTTTAGAGAATTTCTCCCTGAACTTCAGGAAGCTCGCGTAAGACGCCCCGCGGAACCTGTATATCGCCTGGTCATCATCACCTACGACACAGATATTCTTTCTCTTGCCGGAGAGCATCTCCAGGAGCTCTATCTGCGCTATATTGGTATCCTGGAACTCGTCAACCATTATGTATCTGAACTGTTCCCTGTAATGCGAGAGGATATTAGGCCTTTTGCGGAAAAGCTTTATAGTATACAATACAAGATCCCCGAAATCGAGCGCCCTTTCCTTGAGCGAATTTTCCTGGTAGATATTATATATCCGTGCAACCTCTTCTTCCCTTGTCACTTCAAGCTCGCGGGTCTCGACATCTTCGCGACTGAGGGATTTTTTGGCTTTATTGAATTTTGTCCTTAGGCGCTTTGCGTACGCGGTGTACTCCTCGGGTAGTACCAGTTCATCCTTGGCCCTTGATATGAACTTCACAAAACTGGTGAGAATACCGGCCGGATCAGCCAGCTGGAGATAGTAATTCAGCTTAAAGGCGGGCAGCAGCCTCTTTAACATGATCCACTTTTCCACCTCGTCCATTATCTTGAAATTGGCAGGAATGCCTATGTGGCTGCCGTTCTCGGCGAGTATCTTCCTGCAGAAGGCGTGAAAAGTGAACATCCATATATCATGGGCAGCTTCGCCCACAGCGCCCTCTACACGCTCTCTCATTTCATCTGTGGCTTTGTCGGTGAAGGTGAGGGCCAGGATATTCTCGGGCTTCAGGCCTTTCACAGAGCTTAAGAGATGGGCTATGCGGGCGGTAATGACCCTTGTCTTGCCTGTCCCGGCGCCCGCTACTATCAATATGGGGCCGTTACTGGAGACAACGGCGGTCTTCTGTTCGCTGTTCAGGTTCTCTGGAATATCGCTACTTTTGGTTCTTTTGGCCACTGCAAAAACTCTCCAGGTCGTTTATCCGCCAGAGAGCGGGGAAATCCACGCACTGCTTCGGCTTTACCTCGTGTATCGCACAGGTATTCTTCTCCAAAAAAATGCAGGATGAGTCCTCTCTTGACTTCAGGCTGAGGCGGGAGCGGTTGACCAGCTCGGCATATTTATTTACAAAATCAAATTCACTCAACGAAAGATGGCCCGCTATCCTTTCTACGTCATCCTCGTTGATATAGACATATCCGCCCCACTTGCAGCAGTCCCCGCACACCAGGCACCTAAATTCCTTCATCTCAAGCATATCTCCGGATTAACAGGGCTCTTGCCCTTCCTGACCTCAAAGTGTACGTGCGATACCATATCGTCACAGTCGGCATTGCCGCTCCTGCCCACCCAGCCTATCACATCCCCCTGCCTGACCCTTCTTATCCATCTCATATTGGCGTCGTTGAGGTGACCATAAAGGGATGTCAGTCCGTCTGAGTGGTAAATTCTCACATATATACCATAACCGCCTTCGTCAAACCATCTCACTGCCCAGCCGTTCTTTGTGGCTATTACCGGTGTGCCTATAGGTGCGGCTATATCCACGCCTGTGTGCCACCGCCCGTGTTTTCTCTTGGCACCGAAATGGCCGTCTCCGTAAACGTCATTCCTTATGCGCAATTCTTTGATATCGAGCGGGGAAAGGAAATCTACTTCGTCCCTGAAATATACACTGTCGAATGTATAGAGAGAGGCCAGGATGCCCAACCCCAGTATCAGGGCCAGGCTTTTCTTCTTCATACCGGCACGTTTTTTCTTTATACTAACACGCTTCTTCTTCATATCAACGCGCGGAATATTTGCGTGCCAGCGTGAAGATAAAGAGCCCCATGAGAAAAGCTCCCAGGAATGCCTCGGAGACAGCCAGCAGTCTGAAGGCGGTCGATGCCTTCGGTATGATATCGCCGTACCCTAGCGTAGTAAAAGTGACAACGCTGTAGTAAAAGTAATCTCCGAAATTAAAGGCGAGGGCCTTTGCGCCCGAAGACGTTATCGTTCTCAAAGAATAGAACAATCCCGCATAGGCGGTTATGATAAAAAGCGAGGAGGTTATTATCCGCTGCGGTTTTTCGCCGTAACCGCAGAGCGTGCCCATAAGGGCTATGGGGAGATAGCCTATATCTTTCGCCTTTCTTAAGCGTATCCTCTCCATGGTCTTCTCCCTGAAGGAAGCCCAGCTGGCGTCATCATACATGCCCTCGTTTATAAAGTAGCGCTTGAGGTTCCGGTAGGCCTCTTCGGCTGCCACAAAACCCTCTTCATAGATCTTACAGGTAGTACAAAGCCTGTTCGGTTTATGCTGGAAGTTCTTTTTTGTAAGGGATTTGACATTCGACAGATTGGCCCGCCACAGGCGCGTATTATAAAGCTTCGCCTGCCAGAAGTCCGCGGCGGTCAGGTCCGCCTCCACAAGCTTTGCGCCTGACAGGTCCGCGTGCCACAAACGCGCCCCTGAGAGGTTTGCCATAGTAAGGTCGGCACCTGAGAGATTGGCGCCCGTAAGATCGCTTCCCGACAGGTCTGCCCCCACAAGCTCGGCACCGGAGAGATCCACATCAAAAAGGGACATGCCTGAAAGGTCAGCCCGCATGCCTTTCTTTGAGGCCGTTATCGTATTTAAAAGCTCTGCTTTTGCCTCTATATTCATAGCTTATATTATATCACAAATAAGGGACGTTTTCAAAATTAGCTTCAGAAGGGTGATATACTGAATATTGTGTAAATTCGTATTTGATTGAGCTTGTTCTT
>CAZKWI010000057.1:0-1529 GCA_964556455.1 uncultured Planctomycetia bacterium
CAGATCCTACCATACATGGGGTCTAGCAGTATAAAAGAAAGGTATTGCGTGTAATAGGGTGTTTATGTTATAATTATAAGGTAATATCCTATATTGTAACATATATAAGGGGTAATTTTATGATTTGGTTCCAAAAGGGCGGTATTATCATGTATTTTATCACATTTTCTTCTGTGATAGCCCTTACAGTATTTATAGAGAGGCTCTTCCAGTTCTATTTTGTCAGGACCAGGACTGTGAACTTTGTATCAAATATATGCGCTTTGCTCAGACAGGGCAGGAGAATAGAGGCTGTAAATCTCTCCGGGACCACAGACGGCCCTTTCGCGGATGCTTTAAACAGCGGAATACTTGAAGGCGATCACTCCAAAGGAGAGATCGAAGATGTCATAACGGCTGCGGGGTCGAAAGAGGTCCCGGAGCTAGAGAAGAATGTAAGCGCCCTCGCCACCATAGCACATATTACCCCTCTATTAGGATTATTGGGTACAGTGCTAGGCATGGTAGCGGCCTTTAAGGATATAGAACAGGTCGCCGGTACAGTGGACCCGGCTGTCCTTGCGGGCGGCATATGGACGGCGCTGGTTACTACCGTAGCGGGGCTCTCCGTTGCGATACCCACATACGTAGCATACAACTTCCTTGTGAGTCGGGTAAGAAGGATAGTGCTCGAGATGGAGCACAATTCGTCGGAATTGGTGAATATACTCTCTAAGAAAAAGAGCGTAAAGAGAAGAGAACTCCATGAGGTTCAAACGCCATATTGAGCTTGAGAAGGGCAGGCTGGACATCGCCCCTTTAATAGACGTAATTTTTTTACTTCTGATCTTTTTCATGCTTACGTCCACTTTCATCTCTCAGCAGGGGATAAAGGTCAACCTGCCGGGCGCGGTGAGCTCAAAGACATTGCCGAGAGAGGATATGGTCATAGTAATAACAGACTCCGACAGCGTGGTTCTGAACGACCGTGACGTTACTATTGAACAGCTCGATCCGCGCATAGCGAAGGCCGCCGTAGATAAGAGCAATATCATGATCAAGGCTGACAGGAGAGCGTCTATGGGAAAGGTCGTGGAAGTGTGGGACCTGTGCCGCGACGCAGGCGTGAAGAACGTAAATATCGCCACTGTGCACAAAAAGTAGGCACAAGATGATAACAGAGATAGGTATTGCAGCCGGGGAAATATGGCACCTTCTTGAAAAAGAAGGCGGAATAGCGCTTGATACGATAGAAGGTAAGCTGGACAGCCCTAAAGAGGTCATTCTTATGAGTGTAGGCTGGCTGGCGCGCGAAGGGCATATAACGCTCGAAGGCGAGGCCCCTGACCTCAGGATCTCTTTAAGGAAAAAATAACTTTTTTACAACGGAGGTAGAGAAATGGAAAAGAAGCCCAGGCAGGAAGAGAAGCTACCGATAGTAGCGCCGCTCAAGGTCCTTGAGCACAAGACCATCAATAAGAGATTCGGCTGGTGGTCAGCTGTGGTCATGGTCGAATCATGGGGTCGCAAACAGGTATGCCTGTATCTCT
>CAZKWI010000057.1:1539-12057 GCA_964556455.1 uncultured Planctomycetia bacterium
GGTGAAAGATGGGCCAGGAAACAGAAGTTCGCGATCCACAACCAGGAAGACTGGGGCCTGATCACGGATGCTGTGGAATCCATGATATCGGAGCTCACCTAAACGTTAGAATAAAACGATTGGCGTTTAGCGTAGAGTGCAAAAGCGTGTGTAAATAGGAAGCCTATAGGGCGGCCTATACGTTAACCGCTATCCGTTAGACGCGCTATTTTATGCCCTCATCAAAATTAGTATATTCGAAGGACTATGACATAGATATAGGCCAGCATGTTTTTCCCACCGAAAAATACCGCCTGATCCGCAGAAAGCTTATAGCCGAAAAACGCCTTAAAGAGTCGGATTTCATTGTTCCGGCCGCCGCTAGAGATGAGGACATTCTCCTTGTGCATGAGGGGGGCTATCTCGATAAACTTAAGAACGGCGCGCTTTCCCCGGCTGAAATACTGGCCCTTGAAGTACCCTATTCAAAAGAGCTTGTGAAGGCATCCTATGTATGTGTAGGCGGGACGATCCTTGCCTACCAGAGCGCGCTGAAGCACGGTATAGGCGTGCATATAGGCGGAGGGTTTCACCACGCGTTCCCCGACCACGGTGAGGGCTTTTGCGTCTTCAATGATATCGCAGTGGGCATAAAGAAGATGCAAAAAGACCGGGAGATAAAGAAGGCCCTTGTGATAGACTGCGATCTCCACCAGGGGAACGGGACTGCATTCATATTCTCCCAGGATAGGAGCGTATTCACGTTTTCCATCCACCAGGAGAATAATTACCCTTTTCATAAGCCATCCAGTGATCTCGACATAGGATTGCGTGACAGGGTCAGAGATGATGAATATATCGGGAATCTTAAAGAACACGTACCTGCGATAATAAGCGATTTCGGGCCGGAACTGATAGTATATGTCGCAGGAGCCGATCCCTATAAAAACGACAGGATAGGCGCCCTTGCCCTGTCAATGGACGGGCTTAAAAGAAGGGATAGGTTTATCTTCGATACCGCAAAGAATTACGGTATCCCGGTGGCCTGTGTTCTGGCAGGTGGTTACGCCGTGGACCATAATGACACGGTCCAGATACATTTTAATACCATAGTGACCGCGCTTGAAAAATAAAGATAGACACCGGACCGCCCGATGGTATAATAAGCGCATGATATCGAAAAATAGACGGGCCTTTGCTAAAATTTTAGTAACAGTAGTACTGTTTTTTGTAACAACAAATACTAACGGTGAGGAACCCCTGAAGACCAAGACCATTAAATTACCCGCCCCTGTGCTTAAAGGTACGGTCTCGATAGAAGAGACCATAAAAATGAGACGCTCTATAAGGAGTTATGCGGACAAGGAACTGACCGATGCGCAGCTTTCGCAGCTCTTATGGTCTGCGCAGGGCATTACGAGCGAAAAAGGGTACAGGGCAGCGCCATCCGCTGGGGCGTTGTATCCCTTGGAGGTATACGCTGTAAAAAAGGACGGCCTCTATCACTACGTACCGGAAAGCCATTCACTGGAATTTATATCCGGCAAGGACGCAAGGCAGGATTTGAGCGCTGCCGCATATGGGCAGAATTTTGTTGCGCAGGCGCCTGTAGATATAGTAATATGCGCGGTTTACCAGAGGGTAACCACGAGATACGGCGACAGAGGCAAGATGTATACGGATATTGAAGTAGGCCATGCCGCGGAGAATATTCACCTCCAGGCGGTGGCCCTGGGCCTGGATTCAGTGCCGGTAGGTGCATTTACGGATAACAAGGTATCTTCGGTTTTAGGGCTTCCTAAAGACGAGGTACCTATATATATAGTACCGGTGGGGTATAAGAAGTGAAATGAAGGTCCTTCGGCGGTGTAAAAATGCTTGCACTTGCTCGCATTTTTACACCGCCTCAGGATCAAATTTTACTTCGTAAAATTTGGGGCGGTAGTTCAGCTGGGAGAACGCCTCGTTCGCAACGAGGAGGTCAGGGATTCGAATTCCCTCCGCTCCACCACTTGCAAATTTGGTCGGAGTTTACACTGAGCGAAGCGAAGTGGCGAAAAAAGATAGGTTTGGCGCATCTTTTAAGGTTATTCTTTCAGAGAGGGTTAATGTTCAAAGGGGCGATATTCGATCTTGATGGGGTTATTGTAAATACCGTGCCGCTGCATTTTAAGGCTTGGAAGAAGATGTTCGGCGAGTACGGCATAGATTTTACATTTGATATGTACAAGGCCAAGGTGGACGGTATCCCCAGGCTTGACGGCGCGAGGGCGATACTGACCGACATAGACGAAAAGGAGCTCAAGGGCGCCGGAGACAGGAAGCAGTCGTATTTCCTGGATCTCGTATCAAAAGAAGGCGTACCTCTATATGATTCTTCAGTGACACTGGTAAAAGAGCTCCGGAAGCGTAAGATAAAAATAGCCATCGCTTCCTCCAGCAGGAACTGCAGGAAGATACTCGAGATAACAGGTATAGTAAAGCTCGCCGATGCCATTATTCAGGGCGGCGATTTCAAGGCCGGAAAACCCGATCCTGAGATATTCCAGCTTTCCGCGAAGAAGATAAAAACAAAGCCCTTGGAATGCGTGGTATTTGAAGACGCCGTTCTGGGAGTGGAAGCGGCAAAGAATGGCGGCATGTTGTGCGTTGGCATAGACCGTTACGGAAAGCCCAAAAGGCTCAGTGGCGCCGACCTGGTAGTAAAAGACCTTTCTGAAACAGACTACAGTCAATTAAAGGGCTTATTCAAAAGATGAAGGATCTCTATTCTAAATATCTCTCCGATGAATCCTGGTTTATAAAAGAAGAAGGATGGGTCAGAGGGCTGCAGGGCATAAGAGAGACACAGCTTGCCCTGGGCAACGGTCTCGTCGGCAGCCGCGCCATCCTTGAAGAGATACCTTACGACTCAAGACCGGGCACTTATATCGCAGGGCTCTACGACCGCATCGGCTCGCAGGTCTCGGAGCTGGTAAACCTGCCAAATCCCTTCAATTTCAAGATTATGGCTGAAGGCGAGCGCCTGGGCGTAGTTACAATGGATGTAGTTGAGCACAAGAGGGTGCTCGACATGAAGAAAGGCATTCTTACCAGGCACACCGTATTCAGCGACAGTAAAAAAAGGCGGTATGATTACCAGAGCCTGAGGTTTCTGTCCGCGAAAGATAAGAAGGTGGGTGTTATGCAGGTGGCCTTCGCTCCTGTTGACCATGCCATAACCGTATCCATAGAGACCGGCATAGACACCTCTGTTTATAACGCCGGCACCGTTACAGAGGGCAGGAAGAAGCACTTCAGGGTAAAAGAGCTCGGTCAGTTCGATAACGAGGGATACCTTATTATCCAGACTTTCAGCAAAGAACATATGGTGATAACCAGGAGCGGTTTCTGGTATGAGAAACGCGGTAAGAAAACATACGCGGAAGATAATATATTCGAGTTGAGCCTTAAGAAGGGCGAAAGGGTCATCTTTACGAAAGTATTTTTCATGGAGGCTTTTCGCAAAGGCGAAGATTTAAAGAAAAAGAAGGAGTCTACCGAGAAGAGCTTCAGAAAGGCCTTTAACTCAAGCTTAAATACTTTGCTCAAAGCCCATACGAAGAGTTTCGAATCGCTCTGGGATGTTGCCGGGATCTCGATATGGGGAAATCCCCAGAACGAAAAAGACATGCGTTTTAACATATACCATCTTTTGATCTGCGCCAGGGAAGACGACGGCGTATCCAGCATAGGGGCCAGGGCCTTGAGCGGTGAAGGGTACCACGGCCACATCTTCTGGGACGCCGAGATCTTTGTACTCCCCTTCTATCTCTACACATTGCCGTATGTAGCCAGGAATATGCTTCTATATAGATATAAACGGCTGGATGTTGCAAGGGAGATAGCGCGTAAGAACGGCCTTAAAGGCGCTATGTTCCCGTGGGAATCCGCCGGCATAGGGGTGGACGAAACGCCTGAATGGGCCAAGGACCTTGACGGTAAGATCATAAAGATCCATACCGGAAGGCGCGAGCTTCATATAACAGGCGATATAGCGTACGCGGTATACCATTATTATAACGTTACCGGCGATAAAGAGTTCATGCGGGACTATGGTTGCGAGATGATATTCGAATGCGCCAGGTTCTGGCTGAGCCGCATAAGGTATAACAAGACAAGAAAGAAGTACGCGATAAGAGGGGTGATAGGCCCGGATGAATTTCACGAAAATGTCGATAACAGCGCCTACACCAATATGATAGCGAAGTGGAACCTTCTTCTCGCCAACAGGATGTTCTACGAACTCAGAAAAGAAGACCGCAAGAGTTTCAATTCCCTGAAAGAAAAGATGGGCCTTACGCACAACGAGGCTGTAATGTGGAAGAACGTCGCCGCGCGTATCTATTTTGAAGTAAAGAAGAACGGCCTTATAGAGGAGTTTAAGGGGTATTTCAAGCTGAGGGACGTGAAGATAGCCAATTACGACGGGGATTATATGCCGGTCGTGCCCAAGAGGATGACACCCCGCGGGTACCGGAACACCCAGTTCGTAAAGCAGGCGGACGTTGTGATGCTCCTGTATCTCTTGTCGGATGTATTTAGCCTGAAGACAAAGAAAAAGAATTACGAGTATTATGTCGCCAGGACCCTCCATAAGTCTTCCCTGAGCCTGCCGGTGCATGCGCTTATAGCCGCGGAAGTGGGGGATAAGAGCAGGGGATACAGGTTCTTCGATACAGCGGTGCGCACCGATATAAGCAATATACACGGCAATACTAGCGAGGGAATGCATGCGGCCTGCCTGGGGGGAACATGGCAGGCGTTAATACACGGTTTTTCAGGGGCAAGGATCGATAAAGGGACTCTGTCGGTAGACCCGCGCATCCCGCAGGCATGGCGCAAAGTCCTCTTTTCATTATGCTGGCACGGTGATATAATACGTTTTGAAGCAAGGAACGAAAATGTAAAGCTGGAGTTTATACCCAAAGGCAAGCGGAAAAAGATGAAGATGAAGGTATTCGGCGTAACGCACGAGCTTTCCGGTAACAAACTCTACAGCTTTGACCGCAGTAAAAAACGGGGTAAAAGAGGTTCCTACTATTTATGAGCAATAATACGAGGAGGTAAGAGATGCCTAAAAAGAAGCTTTCAATAGCGCACATGCACTGGGGTTTTCCACCGATCATAGGCGGGGTGGAGACCCATCTTACTATACTGATGCCCGAGCTGACAAAGATGGGCCACAAAGTAAGCCTCCTTACGGGCGCAGCAGAGAATGTAAAATTGAGATATAACTATAAAGGCGTGGATATATTCCGCCATCCGGTAATGGACCTCAATTGGCTTGCTGAAAGGGGCATTAACGGGCTCACGGATGAACTGACCAATGTATTCAAGGGTTTTGTCGAACAAGCGAGGCCGGATATCATCCATACCCATAATATGCACTATTTCAGCAAGATGCATGTCAATATACTGCAGAAAATAGCGAAAAAAAGAGGCATCCCTTTGGTATTGACCGCCCACAATGTCTGGGACGATAACCTCTTTTTAGACCTGGTAAAAAGGCCTAAATGGGCCCATATTATAGCGGTAAGCCACTTTATAAAACGGGAGATAATAGGCGCCGGCTATAGACATAAAGACATCACCGTAATACACCACGGTATTGACGAAACAGCCTATTCGCTCAATGTAAACCCAAAAGTCGTATATAAAAAATATCCCATTTTAAAAGGAAAAAAGATTGTTTTCCATCCCGCGAGGATGGGGCTCGCAAAAGGGTGCGATGTTACCATAAAAGCCTTCCGTCTAATACGCAACAGATTCCCGAATACAGTGCTGGTCCTGGCCGGCACCAAGAACATAATAGACTGGGCACATACTCAGCAAAAGGACATAGCTTACATGGTGAACCTCATAAAATCACTCAAGCTCAAAGACAGCGTGCTTGTTGACGTTTTTGCGCTTGAGGATATGCCTGCATTATACGCGGCATCTTCGGTATGTGTGTACCCATCATCGGTTTCAGAGCCGTTCGGGCTGACAATGCTTGAGGCGCTTTCATCGGGCAAGCCTATGGTGGTAACTGAAGCCGGAGGCATGCCGGAGATAATAAAAGACGGCATAAACGGGTTCGTAATACCGGTCAAGGATTTTGAGAGCCTCGCATCACGAGTAACGCAACTCCTCTCGGAGAAGGACGTAAGGGAGCGCCTTGGTATAACCGGCCGCCACATGGTAGAGCAGCACTATACCAAAGAGATCATAGCGAAAAACACACTTTCCATATACCGCAAGTTCTGTTAGGCATTCAAAAAGCAAGTTTCTGAGTATTGACTTCCTGCCTCAAATATGATATACTCGTAATAACACAATTTCAAAAGTTAGAAACTAACGCTTTTTTTATCTATTTATATTCAAGACTTAATAAAATGCTATTATAAGTTATCATGAAAACGCACGCAGATCGGGATAATATGGGAAGATCCAGGGATGGTGTAGTCAGTTTCAAAGAACGCCATTCACTGGTATTTAAGCTAATAGCATCTATTTTGCTATTTAGCTTTATATTATATGATATATGCTGGGCGACTGGCGGCCTTTCTATAACAGTAGCCCAAGAGCTTGCAAGCCCCAAGGATACCTATGTAAATGGCTCTAAAGAGACCATTATCAATATCCAGGACGCGCATGCCTCATTATCAGCCCAGCATTCTATAATAGAGCTCCTGGAGAACCTTAATAAAGAATACGACCTTAACCTGATAGCACTCGAGGGGGCTGAGCGCCCTATAGACGTCTCTATCCTGAGATCCTTCCCTGATGCAGGTACCCGCAGAGAATCGGCGGAATACCTCATGCGAAAGGGCAGGATGTCGGCCGGTGAGTTCTTCTCTATAGTCAGCGAAAATCCCATAAAGACCTACGGCATAGAAGATAATGATCTCTATAAGGCAAATCTCAGTGCCTTTAAGAGCGTAATATCGAATAAGGTCGAATGCGTCAGAAATACAATCGCCCTCATAGACACCCTCCGCGCACTTGAACCGAAGATCTATCCAAAAGACCTCAGGGAGCTGGAAGAGAACTCACGCCTGCATCGCGAAGGCACACTCGCTTTCGTAAAACACTGGGGATTTTTGAAGGATTTAAGCGAAAAAAGAAAGATCGAACTTATAGAGTTCGAGAATGTATCGAAGCTCCTTGAGACAACAGAGCTTGAGAGCCAGATAGACTTTAGGAAGGCGACAAAAGAACGTAAGGCCTTGATAGATACACTTACAAAGACCCTGCCTAAAAAAGAGCTTGAGAGGCTTGTATTAAAGAGCCTTGCCTTCAAAAAAGAAGAGATGCCTATGGGGGAATTTCACAACTATATCCTGGAGCTTGCAGGCAGCATGAGACTTGATGTATCCAGCTGTCCGAACCTAGTAAAATTTGCGGATTATATGAATTCATATGAAAGGATAGACCTCCTTTTGCTCTTAGAGGAGATAGAAAAAGTTGAAGCGCACATAAGAAATAATATTTACAGGAACGCTGAGGAAAAGGCCTTGTCCCGTCTTTCAAGGACACTGGCAATGACGAAGAGGCTCTTTTCCGTGAGCCTTACGAATTCCGATTATGAGTTTATCCAGGCGAACAGGCACTTATTTGACAGAAACCTCATAAGCGGATTCATAAAGGACTCCTACCGCAAGCACTCGCTCTATTTTGACCATTCGTATGATATCGATCTCGTATTTGACCGCCTGGATGAAGCCATAGAGTTTTATAATATTGCCCAGAAGCGCAACAACGCCATGATAGCAAATACCATAAAAGCGATGAGGCAAAATAATGAACAGGTCGCTGCCCTCATAACAGGCGGTTTCCACTCAAAAGGACTCTCCAGCATCATGAAAGAAAAAGGCCTTTCATACATGATACTGATGCCGAAGTTCGATCCCGGCGAAAAGCACAAACGCCCCTACATAGCCGTCCTTGCCAATAAGCGCCAGCAATACGAGGAGCTTATAGAAAAAGGCGAATACACCCTGGCCATGGAGGCATTCTGCCATACAGCAGATCCTAATCACATCATGCTACCGGTAGCGATGGACTATGCCAGGGGATATGTCATGCTGCGCTACCCGCAGGGGCGCAGAGATATACTGGACGAAGGCCTGAAGAAAGAGCTTGGGATAGACAAGCGTTATAGCGAAACAGCTGTGCTCAATGCCGAAGAAATAAGACTTGAGATGAACCGCCTTAAGGCTGTGCATTACAGGAGATTCAAGAGGATATTCGAGAGCGATTTTATTGCCCGCATGGGCGAAGGCTGGAGGGAGACAAGGCCCATAACCGCCCTGGATACGCTTGCTGAGCTTTTGGGACTGGCGATAGACGAGAATAGCGATCTTATTGTGGATGATGAGGGTAACCCGCAGACCACGGATACGGAGTTCTTTTCGGTTGAAGCCGATGTCAAGACAGGCGATAGATACATAGTCGTTGTGAACCAAACAAGCCCCCCGGATGTTTATCCGAATCTTTATATAGAAGTGAATGAATCCGGCGCCTTAAAAGAGATCTCCGCGACTTCACACGATGCCCAGATGCTGGAGTGGGCCAGGCCGCCGGCAGACCCTCCAAGGACAGCTACGGCAGATAGTGATGCTGCTGCTGATGACGATAGCGACGAAGTCAAGAGACTACTGGCTGATCTGCTGCGATTTATATCTGAAGTTGATCTACCCGATGAGCTGGCCCCGGGTCCTGACGACAGTATTGTAGACAGGGGAATAAAGATGCTCGATTTCTTAGTGGCGAATATTAATAATGTGCCATTTGATAATTTAGTCAATGCGACAACAACCCTCTTTTCAGTCGTGGGAAGAGAAGCGTCTATGGATGAGTTTCCCAGGTTCGTAGAGCATGCTACAAGTCGTGCCTTGCCCCGCATACTCAACCGCAAAAGCATGAGCCCCGATGCGCTTGCGCCAGTGAACGGGGTAGTGGCCGATAACCTCCTCAAAAGGGCGAAAGGCATGGATGAGTGCCCGGAGAGAGCGCAGATATTATCTACCGGAAAGGAATACGCATTGGCCGCTGTGGAGGGCATGAATCTCAGAAAGGGACCTCTCAGTGGTGAAGACCACTCAACCATGGAGTTACAGCTGGACACGCGCAGGACGCTTAGAGATTACCATGAATATGAAGAAGAACACGGGAAGGCTGTGGCGCTCGCCATGGAGTCCATGCGTTATTACATAATAGACCCTGAGAACCGCAGGGATTGGATGAAGTATATGGCCGACTCTTACTACTACTCCGATAGTCCGGCACCTGCCCGCTTTCTTAATGAGCTTATACTCTACGATAAAAAAGTGCCTGATACGGACAAGATAGACGTAGTCTTGAACCTCGTAACTATATACAGGCAGTTCTATTTCTACAGGCAGCCGGAACTCATAGGCAAGTCAAAAGAGCTCCTGGAAAGATACGAAGCCGTGCTGGATGCTATTACTATAGTGGATGATGAAAGGTCCGCTGACCCATTTAATGGAAAGCTTACAGAAGATATAAAGAGGGCTATCCAGATGGGCATTCTGACTGAAAAGGTCCTGGTTTACGCTTTTTCGGCAGGAAGGGAAGGGGATATTGACCCGGTAGAGCGCAGGGATGACTGCGAGGTCGTAACGACACTTTATCCCAGGTTGCAACAGCTGGATAATGAGATAGCCGATTCCGGTGTTAATATAAAGACGAAGGAATACATGATAACGGTTTTAGCGGCCCTTAAGACACAGGCTTACGCTGCTGCGGGTACGGACGATTACGGCCAGAAGGCCGGTAACTTTGCCGAAGCGGTGAGCAAAGTACCTATTACATATGAAATAGAAAAAGCGGCCAAGCAGGCGGATGGGATAAAAAGGCAGCAGCTTGTTTCGCTCAAGATGATCAATGGCGACCTGGAGGATGCTGAAAGTGAGTGCCTTGAGCTCCTGAATGATGCCGAAGGGTTCCTGCGTTTTGCCGTGCTGTATGATTATATAAGCATATTAAAGAGGCTGGATAAAAAAGACGAGGCAGAGAAAAGGACCGCGGAATTCTTCGAGTATTTGGCTGGCCTTAAGAGCTCAGACGAAGACGCCGGAGACATCACTGCCCGCCTTATCGCGTACGGCCTGCCCGGACAGGTGCAGGATGTTATGGATGTCTCCATGGGCATGCTGGGTACGTTTGACGGCTGGCGGTCTGTAAAACCCGCGGGCCTGGAAGAGATGATAGGGTTCTCTTTTCTTTACGCAGGGCTTAATATAGACGCTTTCACCAATGACGTTACAACTATAGTGATCGAAGGTAAGGACCATCTCCAATCGCCCCAGGATGAGCATCTGAGGGCTGTTGTATCAGCGATCTGGACTGAAAGCAGTGTAATAGCTATATTTCTCCTGAGATCATTAGCATTCATTACAAGAGATATGCCGCTTGGAGACACCCTGACAGGCTACCTTAGAGAAAGAGCCGCCGCAGATGAAAAAGCGTGCGAGACCCCCGGCCTTCCAGGCT
>CAZKWI010000058.1:0-11803 GCA_964556455.1 uncultured Planctomycetia bacterium
TGGAACCGGACATTATCACTTTGCTAAGACCGGACATTATTATATTGCGTTAACAATAGAGAAATGAGATATTCCGCCTGGCTGTTATAATAGCCTGGGAGGGTTATTCACAACTGAAGAATTTCAGTATCTTCTGCAGGTCCGCGTCACTGTAAAACTCTATTTGGACGGTGCTGCGTCGTTTGCCGCGGATGATCTTTACCTTAGTCCCCAGCTTCTCCTGCATCTTTTCCTGAAGAAGCCTTATGTTGTGATCGACGGGCAGATCGGACTTTTTTGCTCCGGGTTTTTTGCGCATAAGCTGTTCAAGGGCCCTGACAGAAAGACCTGCATTGACAGCCTCTTTCGCGAACTTCAACTGCTCCTGAGCGGTTACTGCGGAAAGAAGGGCCTTTGCGTGGCCGGCGGTTATCTGGTCATTTGCGAGAAGATCGAGAACCTTCTTCGGCAGACCGAGAATACGAAGGCTGTTAGATATGGTTGCGCGGTCCTTCCCTACGGCTTGGCCGATCTTGTCCTGTGTGAAATTGAATTCGTCGACCAGCCTTTTGTACGCCTGTGCCTCTTCGAGCGGGTTCAGTTCGTCACGCTGTATGTTCTCGATCAGCGATAGCTGCAGGGCGTTTATATCATCTATCTCTTTCTTGACGATAGCGGGTATCTCGGTGAAACCAAGCGTCTTTGCAGCTCTCAGTCTGCGCTCGCCTGCGATCAATTCATACCCGTCTTCGCTGTCTCTTACTATAATAGGCTGGATCACGCCCTTTTCATCTATGGAATCTATAAGTTCCTGGAGTTTTTTAGTATTGAAGTTTGCACGCGGCTGGAATTTGTTCGGTTTTATCTTATGAACATTGATGTTGTCTACATATTCTTTTTCTTTACCTTCAGTGGCTGGTGTTATCAGCGCTTCTAAACCTCTGCCAAGAACTTTTTTCGACATGAAAAACCTCCTTTGTGATTTACTTATTCACTCGTTTCAGTGGCATGTAGATCACCCTGTGAGACAATATTATCATCTGCTTTGTTTTGCGTAACATCTTGTTCCACAATAGGTTGCGGTTTTATTCCAGAAATGAATTCCTTTGACAGCTCTTCGTACTTTTTGGCGCCGATGGAATTTTTGTCATACAAAACTATGGGCTTTGCGAAACCCGGAGACTCGGAAAGTTTGATACTTCTAGGTATAACAGTATTGTAAACTTTTCCTTTAAAAAATCTCCTGGCTTCATTTATCACTTCCTGTGTAAGGTTAGTTCTGAAGTCAGCCATAGTTAGAAGTATGCCTTCGATCTCAAAATCTCTGTTTAGATTATCTTTCACAAGATTGGCTGTAGTAATAAGCTGACCAAGACCTTCAAGTGCATAATATTCGCACTGTATCGGTATCAACGCTGAATGTGAAGCTGTAAGCGCATTTATAGTCAAGAGGCTCAACGACGGTGGGCAATCTATAAAAATATAATCTAGTGAGTCTTTTATACTTTCCAAGGCTTTCTTCAGGCGATATTCTCTGCCGAGAGCTCCGACAAGCTCAACTTCCGCGCCGGTTAGATCGAGATTTGATGGTACGATCAATAGATTTTCAACTTGTGTAGGGATGATGATCTCTTGAAGGGTCTTTTGCTCCAGAAGTGCCTGGTATAGGCTTGTCGTGATCTTGGTCTTGTCTATACCGATGCCGCTGGTGGCATTTCCCTGGGGGTCTGCGTCGATGAGCAGTACTTTCTTTCCTGATACTGCTAAATACGAGGAAAGATTTACTGCTGTAGTTGTCTTACCAACTCCGCCTTTTTGATTGCAGATGGATATTATTCTGGCCATTGATAAAAACGTTCCACGTGGAACACTTTTTAGGTTTTACATAAGTATATACTACGAAAAGGGGAACGTCAAGTCAGTTATCTATTTTATTATAGTTATTCTGACTTTGGCTTGAGAAACGCCTTTCATACCGAAAAGGCCTTTCTTTTCTTCAGAAAGGATCTGGACTTTTACTCTGTCCTTGCTCACCCCGAGTGTTTTGAGGGCAGAGGAGATAGCTTCTTTCGTGTCTCTTCCTTCAGCTTCTATTGTTTGTCCAACCTTCTTTTTCATAGTATATTATGGGTTGATCAAGGTTATGCAGCCGCGAATGACTTCTTTATGCTATATTGGTGAACGGTCATGAGAATAGTGTTTACCACCCAATATAAAACCAAGCCCGATGGAAGCGAATAGAATATCGCCACAAAGATCACAGGCATAAGCATCATCATATTTTGCTGCTGCTTTTGTTGCTCGCTCATCCCAGAAGATCTATTTGACATTGAAAGCTTTTGCTGGAATATCATAGCTACCATCATGAATATAGGCAAGATATTGATGCTGTTGCCGATCACAGGAAGCGAAAAGGGGAGAGGCACGGCGTCAGGTTTTGATAAGTCCTTTATCCATAAGAAGCTGGCACCTTTTAAGTTGATAGATCTCATAAGCGCATGGTAGAGTGAAATAAATATAGGCATCTGCAAGAAGATAGGCAGGCACCCGCCTAAGGGATTTACATTGTACTGCCTGTACAGCCCCATCAGCTCCTTATTGAGCTTTTGAGGATTGTCCTTATGCATGCCCCTGAGTTTATCTATATGCGGCTGCAACTCCTGCATAGCCCTCATAGAGCGGTAACTCTTCCTGGTCAAAGGATACATAATAAAATTGACCAGTACCGTAAGCATTATAATTGCAACGCCCCAGTTGCGCAGGAGCCTGTGGAAAAAACCCAGGATCTTTAAAAGTACCTTGCTGATCTTGTCAAAGAAACCGTAATTTACAACCTCCTGTAAATTGCTGTCGACTTTTCCTATCCTATTAGCGTCAAGAGGGCCTATATAATATAGAAACTGCTGCGTGGTCTCTGATCCGGGGTAGAGATTTACCGGTGCGCTCTCCATAGTACCGGCAATGTAGCCTGCCTTCAGCGATTCTGTTATGACTTTACCAGCCAGCTGGTATGGCCTTGCAACAATACAAAAATATTTATTATTAAGTGCGGCCCATGAAATGTCGCCTGCTCTAGTGGCGTTTCGTGTGTCTCTGATCAGTTTGCCTGAGGCTTTTGCACTGATCGATACATATCGTTGCGCCATAGCATCCTTTTTTTCGATGTTGGCGCCTACCACGATCCTGGAATCGTCGCGTATCTGGCGTTGCGAAACATTTCTGATGACAACATGTAAGTCTATATAATCATTATAGTTATGTAAATTAAATATCTTGACTATTTCGATCTCCCTGTCATAGAGGGTGTAAATTACTCTTGACCCATCAGTTTTCAGAGTATAAGGTGCTTTAAGAGTAGAGGCGGCCCCTGCGAGATTAAAGGCCCCGACAAAATACCGCGGGTCGTTGATCTCCAATAGAACATAAGGCTTCTCTGTTTTGCTATCTTTGTATTCTTTTAATTCTATCTTCTTGATCGCTCCGCCGATATTGGAAAAAGTAAAGATAAACCTGTCTGTTTCGCTGACATATTCTTCTTCAGCTGCTACGGGGACGGCTGCCTCGAGAGGGACTGTGATCTCCCTTGGGTTGCTTTGCCCGGCAGCGCTATGGTCAGGTGTAACAACAGGGCGCTTTACCGGCTCCTGTTTGGGCATGAGGAACTGGAACGTCATGATGACGACAACAGATAAGACAACAGCGAGTATTGTGCGTTTTTCCATAATGGTTATTTAACAGGGTCGCATCCGCCCTTATTGAACGGATGGCATCTTATGATCCTTTTAAACGAAAGCAGGCAACCTGCAAAAAGGCCCCTTTCAGCAATGGCCTGGCGAGCGTAACTTGAACAGGTGGGTGTGAATCTGCAAGATGGTAACATGTGTATTGATATATAGTTACGATAAAAATCTATCGCCAAAAGAGCCAGTTTTTTCATGCCATTAAACCTGCTTTGTCGCAGAGCCCCAGCATCTCCCTTTTTACAATATCTACATGCAACCGTGATATATCGCTGCGCGATACAAAGACGATATCATGCCCGCCTGTTAATGATGAAGCTGTATTCCTGTAGGACTCCAAAAGCAGCCGCTTCGATCTGTTCCTTCTAACGCTGAGCGGGGCTACCCTGGATGTCACTGACACACCGATCCTGTTTTGCTTGAGGTCGTTCGGGCACAGGCATAGTACAATATAATTCCCCCTAAAAGAGGTGCCTTTTTTGTAGATTTTTTGGAATTGCGCCCGTTTTTTGAGCTTAAGCAGAAAGCACCTTCTTGCCTTTTCTGCGCCTTCTTCTCAGGATGGCCCTGCCGCCTCTTGTTCTCATCCGGCGCCGAAAGCCATGGAGCCGCTTTTTCTTAAGATTGGATTTGCGAGTTAAACCTTTTTTCACTTAAAGCACTCTCCTTATTGTGATAAGATTATAACATCAAAGCGCGCATAGTCAAGAAAAATAAAATGTGATTTTTTACTTGAAAATTGTAACGCGGCCTGTTATAATATCGTGTCATTTCGTAGATCGTTCTTTTGACAGCTGCGCGCGGTTTTTTTCGACGGCGTTTTGTCTTTTCGGGTGTGAGATGTCCGTTTTCCACGCTGTGGATAATCTGTGGATAATGTGGATAGTCAAAAAGCCGTGGTGTAAGTTTTTGTGTAACTTGTTTATCTATAATATGATACATGGTATGTTTTTTGGTTGTTTAGACAAACTGTTATTTTAAGCCTGTGAATATGAGAAGTATTTTATGCCTGATGTGACCGCCAATATCTGGGGCGAAGCAAAAGAACAGATAAAAGAGAAGATCACTCACCAGACTTTTGACAGGTGGTTCTCGCCGATAAAATTCGTCGAACTGCGTGATGACAGCGTCCTCCTTGAAGTCCCAAATAAATTTTTCAAAAATTGGGTCTCCGAAAAATACGCCAGGCTGATAAATGATATCCTGAAAAAACTGAGCGGCAAAGAGATGTCCGTTTCTTTTGTCCTGCCCACTGTAGCCGCTTCTTTCAAGGCGCCTGAGCGCCGTATCCAGCCCAAGAACGCCGCAGGGCCGCTGCCGCAAAAGACGGGGTTAAACCTTAAGTACAATTTCGAGGATTTTGTCATAGGCCCGAGCAACCGTTTCGCGCATGCCGCGTCTTTAGCCGTCAGCGAAAGCCCTGCAAAGGCCTACAACCCGCTCTTTTTATACGGCGGGGTCGGACTCGGCAAGACTCATCTTATGCAGGCCATAGGCAACAAGGCCGCCGCGGAAACCAAGGGCCTTAAGGTTCTCTATATTTCCAGCGAGCAGTTCACGACCCAGCTTATCGGCTCTATTCAGAACAGGACCGCGAATAAGTTCCGCCAGACATACAGGAATGTAGATATATTATTAATAGACGATATACATTTTATCCGCGGCAAAGAGGCCACGCAGGAAGAATTCTTCCACACGTTTAACGCCCTCCACGACGCCCACAAACAAATCGTCATATCGAGCGACCGCTCGCCCAAGGATATCCCCGGGCTTGAGGAGCGGCTCGTCTCCAGGTTCGAGTGGGGGCTTGTTACGGATATTCAGCCGCCGGACCTTGAAACACGCATTGCTATCCTGCGGAAAAAGGCCGAGAGAGAGACCATACATATCCCGGATGCGGTAACGTTCTTCATAGCGGAGAAGATCAAATCCAACATACGGGAGCTCGAAGGCGCGCTCATCAGGGTGGTCGCCTATGCGAAGCTTCTCGGCGGCGATATGTCGGTCGGTCTTGTAAAAGAGGTCTTGAAAGATATGGTGCTCGGCGATGAGGTTAAGGTGAGTGTGGAGCATATCCAGAAAAAAGTCGTTGAGTACTTTAATATAAAGCTCTCTGATATAAAAGGTAAAAAGAGGAGCAGGGCTATTGTGTATCCCAGGCAGGTCGCTATGTACCTCGCGAGGGACCTGACCGATTATTCTCTGCCTGAGATAGGTGGTTTTTTCGGGGGGAGAGATCATACGACCGTTATGCACGCTTGTGAGAAGATCTCTGTGGATATCAAAAAGAATAAGAACACAAAAGCGCTGCTTGATAAGTTGATCCTTGATATTAGGGTATGATTGTGGATAGTGTGGATATCTTTTTACTTTTTTCCACAAGGAATTATTTTTATATTGCCGTTTGGTTGTTTATGTTATAGAATGTTAACAATTTTCACAGGGCCTACTACGACTACTACTGGTTTTTTAAATAAAGATATTAAAAGAAGGGGCTGTGAAAACTGTGTATAAAAAGAGGTGGTATTATGAAGATTAATATAAGGAAGACTGATCTGGTTAATGTTGCGCAGGCCATACAGGGCGTTGTATCTAATAAGAACACATTACCTATACTCTCCAATATGCTTATCGAAACCCAAGGCAAACGTCTCTGTCTGGCTGCTACAGATCTCGATACAGCTATGGCGTGTACAATAGATGCGGATGTTATACAAGAAGGCTCTACCACCGTACCGGCAAAACGCTTCACTGACATCATAAAAGAACTCCCCAATGAAAACATCACAATATCCGTAAAGAAGAATAACATGGCCACAATAGACTGCCAGAACGCTTACTTCAAAGTGAACACCATACCTAAAGAGGAGTTCCCTAAACTCCCGAACTACAAAAACCAGGAGTGTATAATAATAGACCAACAAAAACTCAAAGAGATGTTATCGATGACAACATTCGCGATTAGCCACGACGAAACAAGATATGTGCTTAATGGCGTACTCTTCGAGATAAAACCGAAAAAGATAAACCTGGTAGCAACAGACGGAAGGCGCCTGGCTTATACACAAAGAGACATAGACACAAAACTCCAAAAACAGAAAAAGATAATAGTGCCGACAAAAGCGGTAAATGAGCTCCAGCGCGCACTAAGAACGGGCGAGACAAAGATATATTTCGGGCAGAACCAGGTGACTTTTGATATGGGAAACATAGTAGTTATATCCAGGCTGATCGAAGGCGATTTCCCGCGCTATGAGCAGGTTATACCAAAAGAACACAAGGAAAAACTCATGGTCGACAGGAGCGCATTCCTGGCTGCGGCCAGAAGAGCGAACCTGCTCACTAACCAAGATTCGCAGGCGATAAAACTAGATGTATTTAAGAACAGGCTGGTTGTTTCAAAGAACACACCTGATGTAGGCGAAGCGAGGGAAGAGCTTTTAACAGAGTATAAAGGGCCGAATTTTTCAATAGGCTTCAACCCGAACTACCTGATAGACGTCCTTAAGAACGTGAACACAGAGATTATAAACTTCGAGCTCAACGCCCCGGATAAGCCCGGCGTCATAAGATCGCAGGACAATTTTGTATATGTAGTGTTGCCTATGCAGCTCGGTTGAGCTGATGAAAGAGAATAAAAAGCCGCTAAAAGAGATAACCAGCAGGATAATAGAAAGGCTGTCCAAAGATAATTTAACAAAACGCGAGACAGCCGAAGAGGCGTGGCGGAAGGCTGTGGGAAAGAAGTTCCTCCCGCACACACAGCCCGCCTCATTCAGGAAAAAGCGGCTTATAGTGAATGTGGATGAATCAGCCTGGCTTTATGAGCTTACTATAGAAAAGAAGAAGATAGCCGCCAGGCTGCGCAAGGCGCTGAAGGATGATTTTAAAGAACTGCGATTCAGGATAGGCAAGATAGAAAGATAATAGAGGATCATATTATATGGCAGACAAGGACCGGAAGGACAAAAAGCCGGCTTCCGCGCAAAGCGGAAAAAAATACGACGCCCGCACGATACAGGTGCTCGAAGGCGTAGAGGCGGTACGCAGAAGGCCCGCCATGTACATAGGCGATACTACACAGCGCGGCCTGCACCACCTTGTATACGAAGTGGTCGACAACTCCATCGACGAGGCGATGGGCGGTTACTGTAATGCCATAGAAGTAGTGGTGCACACCGACAACTCGGTCTCTGTGCTTGATAACGGCCGCGGCATACCCGTGGACATCCACAAGACCGAAAAGAAACCGGCTGTCGAAGTAGTAATGACCACACTCCACGCCGGCGGTAAATTCGATCACAGGGTCTACAAGGTATCCGGCGGACTGCACGGGGTGGGCGTGAGCGTCGTGAACGCCCTATCCGAATGGCTCGAAGTCGAGATAAAAAGGGACGGCAAGCTTTACCACCAGGAGTACGAAAAGGGCAAGACCGCATCCAAACTTAAGGTGGTGGGCAAGAGCGCGAAGAGCGGCACGCGCGTTACCTTCAAGGCGGACAGCGATATATTCGGCAAGATAAATTTTAGTTACGATACACTCTGCAATCGCCTGAGAGAGCTCGCGTTCCTTAATAAAAACCTCAAGATATCTCTAAAAGACGAAAGAAGCGACAAGGAAAACACTTTCCAATTCAAAGGCGGCATAGTATCATTCGTCGAACATCTCCACAAAAACAAGAACCCCCTGCACAAAAAAGTAATATACTTCATTAAGAAGAAAGACAATATCGAAGCCGAAATAGCCATGCAATACAACGACGGCTATGCCGAGAATATATTCTCCTTCGCGAATAATATAAATACCATAGAAGGCGGCACGCACCTGACCGGTTTTAAGTCAGCCCTTACCAGGTCGACCAACCAGTATTGCAAGAGCAAAAAAACACTTAAGGAAGGCATCACCATATCGGGCGATGACATTAGAGAAGGTCTGACGGCGGTGGTGAATGTAAAGATATCCAATCCGCAGTTTGAAGGCCAGACCAAAACGAAACTCGGCAACTCGGAAGCAGAAGGCATAGTTGAGGCCATTACAAACGAGGCCCTGGGATCTTTTCTACAGGAAACGCCTTCAGTCGCGAACAAGATCATCGAAAAGGCTGTCCTTGCCGCACGCGCCAGAGCAGCTGCCAGAAAGGCCAGAGAGCTTACACGCAGGAAAGGCGCACTTGACTCCGGCACCCTGCCTGGCAAGCTCGCGGACTGCTCAGAAGAAGACCCAAAGATGTGCGAACTCTACCTTGTGGAAGGGGATTCTGCAGGTGGATGCTTTACGGGTGATACGGCAATACCGCTAGCAGACGGCAGAAACCTGACATTCCGCGAATTGACAAGAGAAGCCCAAAAAGGGAAAAATAATTATTGCTACACAATAAAAGAAGATGGCAGTATAGGAATAGAAAAGATATTAAATCCAAGACAAACAAAGACCAGCGCTTCTGTGTTAAAGGTAGTATTAGACAACGGAGAAGAAATAACCTGCACTCCGGACCATAAATTCATGCTGCGCAGCGGAGATTATATAGAAGCAAGGTTTCTTAAAAACGGCGATTCCCTTATGCCTTTCAAGAAAAAACTCTCAAAAATAGAACGAAGAATTACTATAGAGGGCTATCCTATGGTCTTCGACCCCGACCAAGGCAGATGGATCTTCACGCACTTATTGTCCGATAAGCACAATCTGGAACAGGGATGTTACAGCGTGTCTAACGGAGCTTATAAACACCATATAGACTTTAACAAGTTGAACAATAACCCGGAAAATATATGCAGAATGACCAGAGACAGACACCTAGAGATCCACCAAAAACACGTCCGCAAGACTCTGCACACGAAAGATGCAATAGCAAAGTGCAATAAAATAAAAAGATCAGTCACGTACCGAAAAAGAATATCCAGTGTTATTAAAGAAAGACACTCCGGTATGCTTAGCAGAAAGGCAAAGAAACAATGGGAAAACTCTGATTACAAAAAATATATGCTCGGGAAATACCTTGATTTCTATTATGGCAACGAGAAATACAGAAACCAGATCTTAAATAAGATCAACGAAGCGCAGAAAAAATATTGGTCGTTGCCAGAGAATAGAAGAAAACAGGCGGAAAGAGTAAAGAAGTATTTCCAGGAACACCCAGGGCACAGGAAAAACCTTTCCGAAGATGCTAAAAGGCAATGGAAGAACAGAGGTCTATTAATATGGAGGAGAGAAAAGACCAAACGGCAGTGGACTAAAGAGTTCAGGGCGAAAAGAAAAACTGCTTATGACCAAACCTATTATGCGCACACCATGAAACTATTAAAAGAGATTTATGAAGCTACTGGCGGAATCTCTTCTTATGAGCCAAAGAGAAAAACGCTGTCAAAAAAGAATAAAAACCTTTTAATGCTGGAAACCGCGGCAGAAAGATTTTTCGATAATGATATAGAACGGTTGCAGGAAGCGGTTAAAAACCATAACCACAAAGTAAAAAGAATAGAACAATTATATAGTAAAATGGATGTTTACGATATAGAAGTGCCGAACACCCATAACTTTGCACTTGCCTCCGGAGTTTTTGTGCACAATAGTGCAAAGCAAGGGCGTGACAGGCGGTTCCAGGCGATACTTCCTCTCAAAGGCAAGATCCTCAACGTCGAGAAAGCACGTCTCGATAAGATGCTCAATAACGAAGAGATAAGGACCATGATCACGGCCCTTGGCACAGGCATAGGCGATGAGTTTAACATGGAAAAACTCCGCTATCATAAGGTAATCCTGATGTGCGACGCCGATGTTGACGGATCCCACATACGCACACTCCTTCTCACATTCTTCTACAGGCACATGAAGGGGCTCGTGGAGAAGACGCATATCTATATCGCACAGCCCCCGCTCTATAAGATAAAGAGGGGAAAGCGCGAAGAGTATATAGACACCGAGACAGCAATGAACAATCTGCTGATAGAGATGGGCACAGAGGAACTCGAAGTCATAAGGCTCAAAGACAAAAAGAAGTTCTCAGTAAAGCAGCTGCGAGAGACCCTGGCGCTTCTGGCAGAGCTGGAAGCTCTCGGTGGATCAATTAGCCGGCGTGGAGTGAAATTCGCAAAATACCTCACTTTCAGGCACCAAAAGACCAAAAAAACCCCTCAATTCATGGCAAATGTGGAGGGAGAGACCGTATTTTTGTATGATGACGACGAGCTTTCAAAACTGATAAAAACTATTAATAAGTCTAGAGGAAAGAGTTCCAAGAAGGGGAAAGAGGAAGCAGAGGGCGCTATAGAAGATATCCATAAAGAGATCAACCTCATAGAATTCTTCGAATCAAGAGAAATAGACAAGCTTATAAAGAACATAGAGGCCCTCAAGGTCAAAATGGACAATTACGACCCTGAAGCAGGCGAGCCTTCAAATAAGAAGAAGCAAAAGACCAAAAAGAAGAAGGAAGAGAGAAAGCCCTTGTACAGGGTGGCGTGGGATAAGGAAAAGAAAGACCTCTACTCACTAAAAGAACTGGTCCGTTTCGTAAAAGAGAACGGGAAGCGCGGGATGTCTGTGCAGCGCTACAAAGGTCTGGGAGAGATGAACCCGCACCAGCTGTGGGAGACTACCATGGACCCGGACAAGAGGACCGTTCAGAAGGTCCTTCTGGAAGACGCCGTGGCGGCAGACCAGATGTTCACCGTGCTTATGGGCGACCAGGTGCAGCCCAGAAAAGAGTACATACAGAGACACGCACACGAGGTCACCAACCTGGATATATAAAGGAAGAATATGTATACCCGTAATGAAAAGATAGTCCCGAGGTACATAGAAGAGGAGATGAAGGATTCCTACATCAATTACGCCATGAGCGTAATTGTAGGAAGGGCCCTTCCTGATATAAGAGACGGCCTGAAGCCTGTCCATCGCAGGATACTCTATACCATGCAGGAGCTTCATCTGGAGCACAACAAGCCCTACAAAAAAAGCGCCAGAATAGTCGGAGATTGCCTCGGCAAATTCCACCCGCACGGCGACATGGCGGTCTACGACGCGCTTGTCAGGATGGCACAGGATTTCTCCTTAAGATACCCACTTGTGGACGGTCAGGGAAATT
>CAZKWI010000059.1:0-11619 GCA_964556455.1 uncultured Planctomycetia bacterium
TTAATCCGGAGGAGTGCTATTATGCTATCGCGTAAAAGTATTTGCATTACCACCTGTCCTTAAAAACCCCGGCTGAGCTATTGCAATAGCTTTTTTCGACAGGTATACTATAGTTAAATGTATAGTATAAGGCCCTGGTTTGACAAGAGGGCGATAGAAAGGAAAAGACCATGAATAACAAGAAATTTATTACCGGTGCAGTGGTTTTTTTGTGTGTTATTTCTGTAATGACGCTGTTGTGGGCTAATGGTAAAGGACAGAAGGCCAAGAGTACAACAACCAGGACAAAAGCGCGAGAGATCGGCAAACCTAAGTCTTCAGGCACGTTCGGCTTGGAAAAGCTTTTGGAAATGAAGAAGGCTTTGTTAGAAAAGGGCGGCGAGGGCGAAACACCCGAGACCACAGACGGCAGCCCCGATATGCAGCAGGGGGACGACTGGGAAGACGAATATGATGACCCGAATGACCCCCAAGACCCGGACGACCCGTATGATCAACCGTATGATGAGCCTCAGGAGCCGCAGGCCGTGCATGGAGACGATCATATCAAAAAGATGACCAGAGAGATAAAATACGTCAACCGGATCGTAGCCATAGGGGCTTCCGCCGGAAGTACTGCCCCGATAAAGGACATACTGGCGAACGTATCGAAAGACCTCCTTGTGGCCTACGTGATAGTACAGCACCCGACAAAAGAGCATATAGAGATAACAAAGAAGACCCTTTCAGCCATGACCAACATCACTGTGGTTGAGGTGACCGAGGATGTTTCCATAGAAGCGAACAAGATCTACCTTATTCCTTCCGGTAAAGACGTGGTCGTATTTGACAGAAAGCTGATGGTGAGATCCGAAGGGAAGCCCAGGCTTCCGATAAACAGCCTCTTTTCATCCCTGGCAGAAGACCAGGAAGTGAAAGTGGTAGGTGTGATACTCTCGGGCAATGCCGATGACGGGGTGCTCGGTTTAAGAGATATATTGAGTGCAGACGGCGATACAATAGCGCAGAAGGCCGAGACCGCCGAATATAGCCAAATGCCCGAGAAAGCGATATTAAGCGGGATAGCGGAAATGGTCCTTTCACCGGAAGAGATAGGAATGAAGCTGAAGACGCTTGGGGTATATGAAAAGGACTCCTCTGTGATCGAAAGACATGATTGAAAGCATTAAAAGATTAATATTGGCAGTGTCGTGTATATGCTTCATGGTGGGCACAGCTTCCGTGCTTAGCGGGTGTGCCGGATGCGCGGAAGACGCCAAGGGGAGAGACGAATCTTTCACCAAAAGATATCCGCACGAAAAGAAAGAAGGCGAGAGCCTGGAGGAATTTAAAAAAAGGATGCACGATGAATGGTGGCAGAGGGTGTTAGACTACCACAAGGAGAAGTTCTTTGACCCGTTCATAGAGGAGCAATCAAAATACGGAGATGACTCGGGCGGGATGGATGATTATGACCAGGACGATATGATAGATCAGGACGACTATATCGATGGCGTATTGGATGAGATGGACGCTGAAGACGATAAAGTTCCTCCCGCGGGAACTGAGCCGGATAAGGATATTGACGCAGGTTCATCCGATCAAACAGACGTGGACCAGGATGCAGGCAGCGACCCGCGTACGCAGATCATGGAGAAATCCGATAAGATGAAAGATAGGTCCGCCCAGACATTGAGAGGCAATATCCGCGATCGTGCCGCGAGTATTATGAAGGGACCATCTCCTAAATGCCAGAAAAAGGCAGAGTGAGCGTGCGTAGAGTGTTTTTGAGACAAAAACCGTAAAGGAGGCGGTGATGTACAGCAGGTTATGCAAAATAGTTCTAATAGCAGTGCTGGTGATATCATTTTTTACGGCTAATGCCATTGCGATCGAGGCGCATTTTATCGAGAGGATCGATGATATTGACAGAAGGCTCAACGAGCTTGTTGAGAGGGTGGAGGCCCTTGAACGCGGCGGGGCCGAAAAGGTTAACGATATCGATGATCTTTCAAGGCAGATCGACATTTTATCCATACGGATAACCGCATTGGAAAGAAAGAGATAGAATTTACAAAGGCGATGATGCGCAGTATCCCAGCCATTTTTATTTTATCGGCGTGCGCTCTTTTATTTTTTCAGATAAGTGCGGCTTGCGGCGATATCCCCGATGCCATAGAGAATAACCGCATAGGGTTTCTTGTTGGCGCCCCCCATGAAACCGCTTTTATTGCTGAGATCGGCGGCGGGTGGGCAAGACCTCATCCCGGGCCGTTCGCATGGCAGTGGTTAGAGCCTGTAAAAGGCGAGTTCGATTTCAGGCGGACGGACCGCTGGGTCGAAGCTGCCCAGGCCAGCAATATCGCACTGCTTGCCACTGTATGGCCTTACGCGGACTGGGACCAGGAAAAGCGCCGGGGCGCTAACTGCGAGGTTTCGGCAGCCGATGAATTTTACCCGCGGCGCGCCGGAGACGGCATTCCGGTATCCAGGTGCGCCCCCTACAGCATGGACGACTACAAAAACTTTCTCACAAGACTTGTCGAGCGTTATGATGGTGACGGCGTAGACGACATGCCCGGCCTTACACTGCCCGTAAAATACTGGGAGATACTGAACGAGCCTGCAATGAGGGAACCCCACCTGACGTTCTATAAAGGCACAGCACGTGAATACGTGGACCTTTTAAAGGCGAGCCGAGAAGCCGTGATGTCGGCGTCCTCAAGCTGCAAAGTGGTCCAGGGCGGTGCGGCCGGAAATATGCCGCACATGCTGAATTTCTGGGGTGAGGTTTTCGACCTGGGCGGAGGTGGATATTTTGATATAGCGAATATCCACTTCATAAACCACGGTGACCTTGAGACACTGAACGTGGAAGATTTTAAGAAACTGATGCGTACCAAAGGTGTGAACAAGCCGATATGGGTGACCGAGGCCGGTTATGATTCCGAGGGCGATATCGAAAGATCCGCTAAAGGCGCGTTCAATGCGGGTGCAGAGAAGATCTTCTTTACGCAGTTTGAGATTGGAACTTACGGCCCTCCCAAGCAGGGGTCGTACTCCAAGGTCTATGACAACCTTGTCGAGTAACGCCTTAATGGCGGACTGGCACGGTTCCTGAAAAAGATGAATATGAAAAAGGCTCTTGCTTGTATAACAATTGTCATTGCGCTCGGCGCGGCAGCGCACGCGGAAAAAGACGCGGGTTATGTCGATACGCACGTGCATCTCGGGGCTATGGGCAGAGAGGGCATGATGGCCAGGCAGCGCAGTGGTTCTACGGAGGCATATTATAAGGAAGTAGTAGAGAATCTTTTAAACATGATGGATGAAATGGGCGTAGAGAAGGCAGTCATCATGTCCCCGCCGAAGACGGACACGAATGCCGATAAGCGAAGTTATGATACTGCTGAAAATTTCCTAAAGCTCTCCCGAAATTACCCAGGACGCATATATGCCGCTGCCGGCGGTAATACTCTGAACCCGATGATACACAGATACGGCAGGGGCAAGGTGACGCCTGCGGTAACCAAAGAGTTTGAAAGAGAGGCCAGCAGGCTGGCGGACCTGGGGATCGTGGCCTTCGGGGAGACAGCGGCGCTGCATCTTTCTATGCAGGAGCGCCACATATACTCTGAGGTCCAGCCGGACCATCCGCTCTATCTCTTGCTGGCGGATATCGCGGCGCTGAGGGATATTCCTATAGACCTGCATATTGAGGCGATACCTGAGGATACTCATACTCCTGAGGGCCTCTTGAGCACGAGCTCGCACAACCCCGATACCATAAGGGCTAATATCCCGGGCCTTGAGAGGTTGCTCGCGCACAACCGCAAGGCGAGGATCGTATGGCAGCACGTGGGATGGGATAACGTAGGCGGTATGGATACCGCGTTGCTCAGACGTCTTATTGAAACACACCCGAACCTCTATATAGCCATGCGTGTTGAGAGGCGCCTTTTCAGGATAGGCGAGCGCCGTTCTATGATGCCCAACCGCATAGTTGACAGAGAATGGAACATAAAACCCGAATGGCTCAGGTTGTTGAGCGATCACCCTGACCGGTTCATGATAGGTACAGATGAGTTTATCCAGACTGCAGGTGGCAGGACACGGCCGCAGGACTCTTTCTATGAAACATGGAGTATCCTGGACCAGCTTGCCCCGGATCTTGCAAGGAAGGTGGGCCGCGACAACGCCGCCCGAGTTTATAAGCTGTATTAAAAAAGGAGGGAATATGAGGCTGATCGCACTTATGGTGTTATGCGCTGTTTTGAGTTTTACTTTTTCCGCGGACCTGTTCGCCGAGAACGGAAAGGTGTCGGAGAAAGAGATGACCATGAAGATGCTCTTTGAGATGATGGGCGGCCTTCATGATAAATTGGTGGCTACACAGGACGGGGGCGTGGTCCTCCTGGTGGGAGATAAGCTTACGAAGTACGACAGGAATTTAAACGTTGTAAATGAAGTAAAGATAGAATTTCCGAAAGGCCCTATGGGCCCAGGCATGGACCATCCGTTCAAAGACACAAAGGATGGCCAGAAGAGATAAGGCAGTACCGGGTTTTCATCTTGCAAAACCCGCTCAGAGCTACTATAATAAAAGGCACTTAAGAGAGAGGTGCTTATGAAGAAGATCGCACGAATGTGCGCAAGGTCATGCAGTATTCTGATCGCGTGCTTATGCCTTTTCGCGCTTTTGGCAGAAAGATCGGATGCTGTCACTGTTTTTGACAAAGACACTAAATTCGATATATATTATGTGGTCAGTGATTTTGAGGTCGACCAGGCCAGAGGCGTAGAGATATCCGATGTTGTTGAGATCCAGGACTTCTTTTTTCTTGTGATACATAGTGCCGGAAGCCTTAAAGAGGAAAAGGGCTACATACGGCTTGATACTATAAAGGCCATACTTCCAAGCATTCTGAAACCCACACGCACTTTCCAGGAATCGGGGAGCTAAAGCATGATCAGACAAAAGACCCTGCCGTTAGTAATGATCCTCTTTATGGGCGCCGCGGTATTGTCCGGCTGCGGTAAGGACATAGCAGTTGTAACCGCAGAGGATGCCGACAAGACGATAACCTTCAAGGAAGGCGAGGTTTTCAAACTGGAGCTTGCCGAAGACCCGGCTGCCGGACTGCAATGGGAAATAATGCTTATAGATACGACCGTCATCCTGGCTAAGAACGAACCGATCTTCATAGCGTCATCAGGCGCAGGCTCCCCCGGCAAAAAGGTCTTTACTTTTGATGCGTACGAGCAGGGCAAGACCCCCTTATTTCTGCTCTACCGCAGGAAAGACGAAAAGAACACCCCGCCGGAAAATGACTTTAAGGTAATGATCGAAGTCATTAGATAGAGGCCTGACCCTTTTATCTGTTGACGAAATGCCTGCCTTATGATAAGATATGCATACCGATATTAACATCCCGACATTATATTATAATTTTATCTAATTATATATAGCAGAGATTTAAACAAAAGTCTGCAGTTCAAAACGGGAGAATATTAAATGACACATATGAGAATTAGAAGAGCAGTAATGGTTTTTCTGGTACTTGTCCTGGTCCAGGCGGTATCCATAGCGGAAAATTCACGGGCAGAGAGTGAAGGGCTCCGCCTGGAAAAACTCAATCTTAACATAGGGCGCATCGAATCGGATTTCGCAAAGCTTCTGAAAGAAAGAGATGA
The DNA here is from genome assembly GCA_964556455.1 of uncultured Planctomycetia bacterium. GTDB lineage: Bacteria > Omnitrophota > Gorgyraeia > JABMRJ01 > JABMRJ01 > CAZKWI01. Next base: position 5,674 of record CAZKWI010000059.1, read on the forward strand.
GCTCCGAAAAGAGATATCCTCCATGCGCGACCAGATGAGAGGCATGCGGGAGAAGAACGTGTCGCTTTCGAAGAAGCTGAAAGGGACATTAGAGGCCGCCAACCAGAAGATAGAAAAGTTCAACTCACAGAAGAAGCGCCTCGTTACCAAATTGAACGCTTTTAACGATAGATTCAAAGAGATGAACGATGAGATGGAGAAGCTGGAAGACTCCAACGACTCTTTGGCGGAAGATCTAGAGAAGGCGCAAAAGACGGGCCGTACGGCAGCCGCGAGGCTATCTTCCGGCAAGCGAAAATTCCAGGAAGAGATATCATTTCTTAAGAATAAAGTGGGGATCTTAAGCAATGCCCAGGAGTCATTGAGTGAGACACTTGCCGACACAAAGAAGTCCAGCCATGAGAAGATACTAAAACTCAGCACACAAAAGAAGAACCTCATCTCCAAGATGTTCACCTTGAACGACAAGCTCAGAGACGCCCACGCGAGATTGAAGAAGCTGGCCAGCGCCAAGGCCTCCCTAAAAGAGACGCTTGCCGCCACAAAGAGCTCGGAACAGGAAAGAATAGAGAGCCTTGCCGCACAGAAGAACGACCTCGTCTCCAAGTTATCCGCCAGCGATACAAAGCTTAAAAATATGGAAGCAACAGAGGCTGAGCTGGCCAGGGCAAAGGCCTCACTGGAAGAGCTCACTGCGGAGAAGGCCGACTTTAACGTCAGATCTAAAACCTCGGAAGCTAAGATAAAAGAACTGACTGACGCCAACACCTCTCTGAATGACGCGCTTGCCGCTACGAAGATGGTCAATGCACATAAGATAGAGCAGCTCACCACAGAAAAGAATGCCCTCGCCTCCAAATATTCCGCACTGGATATCAAGCTGCAAGACTCGGAGGCAAGAGTGAACGAGCTTGTCAGGGCAAAGATCTCTTTTGACGACACCCTCGGTGCTGCGCAAAAGGTCGCCCAGGATGAGATAGATGCGCTCGCAGGACAGAATAAAGAACTTACGACACAGCTAACCGCCACCAATGATAAACTTCAATACGCGCAGGCTAAGATAGCCGAACTGGCCGAAGTGAAGACCTCGCTGAAAGAGACCACCGCCAAGAAGGACGAGCTTGCGTCCAGATTATCCGCGCTCGGAATAGAACTGAGAGACTCGAAGTCAAAGATGAGTAAATTGGAGAGGTCGAAGACTTCTCTTACAGATAAGTTAACCGGCGCAAAGAAGGCCGTTGAACAGAATAAAAGAAGGCTTAACAAGGATAAGGATACCTTACATAAAAAGATATCATCTCTTAGGGGTCATATAAAAGATCTCGGCAGCCAGAAACTTTCACTCACAAAACAGCTTAGAGTGAATGCGACCGAAAATAAGAAACATGTCAGCGAGCTGAGGGGGCAGAGGGACGACCTCGTCTCCAAGCTATCCGCTGCGGAAGAGAAGTTTGAAAATTCGCAGGCAGTGGTAGACAAGCTGGCCAGGGCAAAGGCCGAGGTCAACACAGAAAAGAGAGACCTTGTTTCCAAATTATCTGCTCTCGAAACCAAGCTTAAAAGCTCCGAGATGCAGATAGGGAAACTCTCCGAGGCAAAGTCTGCGCTGACCGGCAAGAATAATGATCTTGTCTACAGGCTGCACGACCTTGATGCAAAGCTCAAAAACTCGGAGACACAGATAAGCGAGCAGACCAAGGCATCGAAGACAAAGATAAGCGAACTGACCAGGGCATCGGAGGCAGAGATAAACGAGCTGACCAAGGCATCGGGGGCAAAGATAGACGAACTGACCAAGGCAAAGGCCGCGCTCAATAGCGAAAGAGACGACCTCACCTCCAGATTATCCGCACTGGATATCAAATACAAAGATTCGCAGTCAAAGATAGACGAGCTGACCAGCGCGAAGGCTGATCTGTCAAACAAGTTCTCCGCTGCGAAAAGGACCCATAAAGAGAAAGTAGAAACGCTTATTGCGCAGAAGAACGAGCTCGCATCCAGGATATCCGGCTTCGAAGGCAAGCTTAAGGGCTCGGAAGCACAGATAAACGAGGTTACTTTCTCCAGGACCATGCTTGAGGACCAGATAGATAACCTGGAGACGGAAAAGCTCTCGCTCTCAGAAAAGCTCGAGAAGACAACAAGCGAAGATAAGAGAGAGATCGAAAAACTGAACACACAGAAGAACGACCTTATCTCAAGGGTATCCGATCTCGATATGAAACTTAGAGACTCGGAAACGAGAGTAGACAAACTGGTCAAGGCAAGATTCACCCTGAACAATACCCTTGCCGCCACCAGGGCAGCTAATAAGAAGAAGATAGAAATGCTCGTCGGCCAGAAGAACAAACTCGCCTCCAAGCTGTCCGACCTGGATATAAAGCTTATAAAATCGGGAGCAAAGATAGATGAGCTGGTCAAAACAAAGGTCACCCTGGATGGGACGCTCTCTGCCACCAGAGAGGTTGATCAGAAGAAGATAGAAGCGCTCATTGGACAGAAGGAGGATCTTTCCTACAGGTTATCCGCGCTCGGGATCAAGCTGAAAGACTCCGTGGCAAAGATAGATGAGCTGACCAGGTCAAGGGCCGCCATGGCGAACAGGTTCACCGCTGCTAAAAAGAGCGACCAGGAGAAGATAGAAACGCTTATCCAACACAGAAACAAGCTCTCTTACAAGATATCTCGGCTCAGCGATAAGCTTAAGGACTCAGAGACACAGATAGGAGAGGTTATCTTCTCCAGGACCATATTAGAGGACCGCATAGAAGACCTGAGCAGAGAGAAGATCGTGCTCTCGAAGAAACTTGAAGAAACAACGGAGATGAGCCAGCAGCAGATAGCTGAGCTCACAGGACAGAACAATGATCTTGTTTCCAGGTTAGCCATACTCGACGACAAGCTTAAAGACTCGGAAGCTAACGCTCTCTCCTCTACAAAAGAGAAGCCCGGCAGCATTGCCGAAGGCAGCGCAAGCCTGGGGAGGAGGACCGGTTCGCTGAATAACGATCTTATAGACCTGACCTCACGTAATAATTACCTGATCAAGATCCTCTCCGGAAAATCGCAGGCGGTCAGAAAACCGGCCGATACCGCAGGCGCATCTGAACGCATCAACTTTGATATCAAGGACGCTGATATAAAGGATATCCTGGACGCCTTTGCCCAGCTTTACGATGTTGAGATCATCGCCGAGGATGAAGTGGAAGGCAAGGTTTCGATCAATCTGATAAACATGGAGCCGTACAAAGCGCTGGAGGCGACGCTTGAAAAATGCGGCTATGTTTATTCTATACGGGAAGACGTTATAATCGTAAGAAAAGCTAAAGAGTAGATGATCCTGAGCGTGGCCTGCTATAGATACCCCAGGAATGCCCCCTGCCTGATATTTCTTTTCAGGCAAATCAAGCATAGACCCCCTCAATCCGATATATGAAGATAGATGACCTTATAAAGAACAGAAGATCGGTGCGCAGATATGCCGGCAGGGCGCTTCGCGGTGAGGACGTAGAAAATATACTCGAAGCCGGCAGGTGGGCGCCGTCTGGTCTGAATAACCAGCCCTGGAAGTTCCTTGTTATCGAAGATAAAGATATAAAGGACGGCCTGGCCGATCTTACGGAATCCGGGGGCGTCATCAAAGGAGCACCTGCAGTTATATGCGTCTACCTTGACAAAGACGCCGGCTATAACCGCGATAAGGATATTATGGCCATAGGTGCTTGCATACAGAACATGCTCCTCTGCGCAGAAAGCCTGGGACTGGGCACATGCTGGCTTGGCGAGATATTGAACAGGAAAAAAAGCGCTGAAAAATACCTTAAAGCCGGCCGGGGTTACGAGCTTATGGCCGTTATTGCCATCGGGTACCCCGCGGAAAAGCCGTCCGGCAGGCGCAAGGCATTGAAGAAGCTCATGGTCGAAAAATAAGGACAGGCCGCCGCTCGAAAAGCGCCGGTCCCCAAACAGGAGAGGGAGATGATAAAGAAGATAACAAAAGGGAAAGAGATATACGTCAGGGTCATAAACGAGGTCGGGATACTGTCCAAGATAACATCATTTCTCGTGAATCATAGTATAAATATAGAGGCTATATTCGGCTACAGCGCCGACGTTGGGCAGGAAGCCGGCCTTACTTTCATAACGGACGATAATTTCAAGGCAGTCGAGGCGCTGATCGAGCACGGTTATACGGCCATCAGGGAGAATAACGTGCTGATGGTCGAGCTCGAGAACAGGCCCGGCTCGCTGAAGAATATCTCCGAGTGCCTGGCGCAGGAAGGGATCAATATCGAGTATATCTACTGCACAACATGCTCCGCAGGATGTCCCGCAAAACTGGTCATAGCCACATCCGATAACGAAAGGGCGACAACCGTTCTCAGCGGGCGAAGGAAATAACGCGAAAAAAGAAGGATAGCCGATCGAGGCAAAGGATGGGAGGAAAACGTGGCGCAGGATATTATCGGTAATCAGATAAAACTGGACAGCCTTGTGGAGTACCAACAGGGCGCTATTGTAAGCAAAGAAATAATAAGAAAGAATACGGGCACGATAACGCTCTTCGCGTTCGGTAGAGGGCAGGGCCTGAGCGAACATACCGTGCCGTTTGACGCCATGGCCTATGTGCTGGACGGCAAGGCCTCTATCTTTATCTCCGGGACAGAGCACCTCCTCAGCAAGGACGAGGCTATCATAATGCCCGCCAATAAGCCGCATTCTGTAAAGGCTAAGGCGAACTTCAAGATGCTCCTGGTCATGATAAAAGGCCCCGTAGATAATAAGGGGGCGTGAAATGAAGTCTCTGACCGAACACCTGTGGTTCAACACAAAGAAAGAATGGGATTATGTAAATATCACCCCGCAGGTGGAAGAGCTTGTGAAAAAAAGCGGGGTTAAAGAAGGGCTCTGCCTGGTCAATTCCATGCACATAACATCCAGCGTCTTTATCAACGATAATGAGTCCGGGCTCCACAGCGATCTCGAAAAATGGCTCGAAAAGCTCGCCCCTCACCAGCCTATATCGCAGTACAGGCATAATCTCACAGGCGAAGATAATGCGGACGCCCATTTAAAGAGGACCATTATGGGCCGCGAGGTCGTGGTGGCCATTACAGCGGGTAGGCTCGATTTCGGGCCGTGGGAACAGATATTCTACGGAGAGTTCGACGGCCGCAGGAGAAAGAGGGTCCTCGTAAAGATCATAGGTGAATAGGCGCATAGCGGTTAGAGGGGTTGCAAATATCCTGGTTTTAGAGTAAACTTTGTAAGTGCGGTAAGTTAAAGGTGCTTTTCAAGTGAAGAAGGAGCTAGCTTTTGACTATTAACAAGACTATCGCCAAGATAATGTATCTGGAAGACGAGCTTGACGCCCTTTGCACCATGATGGAATTTTTGAACCTCAGGCATTTTGCGGTTATAAAGGCGTCCAGTTATGATGAGGGGTTGAAGGGGCTCAAAAAATACAAGCCCCAGCTTATACTGGTGGACCTGAAGCTTGGTGATAAATCCGGCCTCGATTTTATAAGGAAGATAAGGGCTGATGGGGACCAGACGCCTGTCATTGTTATTACGGCATACCCTGAGAAAATGGCGGAAGTGACCTTAAAAGACCTGCATATACACGCCTTATTTATAAAACCCTTCAGCTACGAGAAGCTATATAAGATGTTAAAGGAGATATTTGAGATAAGATAGCTAATTTGAAGCTACCTATATGTAGTTAAAAATACAAAAGTTAGATTTACCCACTTCCCAGAATACGATTATTAAGGTATACTATATATAGGGTAAGTGGGTTTTTTTTATATGTAGTATTTAAGCAATTATAAAATGTATTTATCAACTGTATAAATGGGGGTAGTAAAAATAGGGGGTAGTAAAATGGGGGCAAAATCTGCTTTTACAAAGCGTTCTATCTTGGCCGGCTGTTTGGCCATTTTAGTC
>CAZKWI010000060.1:0-11413 GCA_964556455.1 uncultured Planctomycetia bacterium
GGGAATGACATGGTTTTGAGCTTGTCTCCGCGTAAAACATTATACATCACCCTGTATGTGCTATATGTTTGACATATTGGGGGTATTTGATATAATTATATCTCTAGTAATGCAATCCAGTATTTTAGCGAGCGGAGGTAGCTATTATGGCGAATAAGCTTATTTATGTAGTACTTGACGGACTTGGAGACAGGCCGGTAGAGGGGCTCGGCAATAAGACCCCGCTTGAGTCCGCGAGGACGCCCAACATGGATAGACTGGCGAAGAAGGCGAAGATGGGCCTGGTGCATACAGTCGAGAAGAACGTTGCGCCTGAATCGGACGTGGCGGTCATAAGCATACTCGGTTATGAAGCGGCCAAATTTTATACAGGTAGAGGACCGCTGGAGAGTTTTGCCGTAGGCTTGAAAGTGAACGACGGCGATTTGGCCTACAGGGTCAACTTCGCTACCAGGGAAATGGGTACCGATAAGATCATAGACAGGCGCGTGGGCAGGAATTTAACTACGGATGAGGCTACCCGATTGGCTGAAGAGGTGAATAGCAAAGTAAAGCTCAGCGGCGCTACATTCGAATTTAAGAATACCATAGGCCATAGGGGTGTCCTGATCATAAGGAAGGACGGCGCGTTAAGCGCGGCCGTGACAAATACGGACCCGGCGTATGATAAAGAGGGCGTATACGGGGTAGCGAAAGAGAAGTTCGACAACGTGATCATGAAGTGCGAACCCGTGGAAGGAAAAGAGACCGACCAGAAGGCCGTAGAGGCCGCGGATCTTACCAATGAATTCCTTAAGAATTCCAGTCATGTCCTAAGCAAGTCGCATATAAACAGGAAAAGAGAGGAAGAGAACAAGCTTCCCGGCAACCTCATACTCACCCGCGACGGAGGAGACAGCCTGCCCAAATTCCCGGATATAAACAAAAAATTCAACCTTAAGTTCGGATGCTTCGTGGAGATGCCGGTGGAAAAGGGCATAGCGCTCCTTACCGGTATGGATATCGTAGAGGTCCCGCTCCCGACCGGGGACGGCGCTAGAGATTATCCCCTGAGGGTGGATAAGGTGATAGAGTCGCTTGAGAAGTACGATGTGCTCTATATTCACCTCAAAGGGCCGGATGAGCCTGCCCACGACGGGAATTTTGTCAAGAAGGTCGAGTCGATAGAAGCCATAGACAAGTACTTTTTCGGCAAGCTTTTGCCCAGGATAAGGCTTTCAGAGACGCTGATAGCCGTTACAGCCGATCATTCAACCCCCTGCAATATCAAGGCGCATTCCGGAGACCCAGTGCCTCTTATGATCTGCGGCGCGAATGTGAAAAAGAACGATTCTCTTGATACGTTCAGCGAAAAGTCCGCGAAAGAGGGCAGTTTCGGCGAATTGATGGGGCATCAGCTAATGGAGCTTTTTCGTAAACACCTTTAGGATGTAATGAAGATAGGGATAACAGGCCTTCCCGGAAGCGGAAAATCTACTGTATTCAACGCCATTACCCAGAAGTCGGGCGAGGCGCGCGACGGCACCAAGCCGCACCTGGGCACTATATTTATCCCCGACGAGCGTCTCGATTTTCTGGGGAGCTCGCTTAACCCCAAAAAGCTTACATACTCGGAGATCACCTTCCTCGACATGCCGGGATACAACCTCGGGCAGATACAGGCGGCAGACGCCCTGGTTCTTTGCATAGGAACGTTCTCAGGAAGGGATGCGTTACGGGACCTGAAGGATTTCGAAGCGGATATTATCCTCAGAGACATGGAGCTGGTCCAGGGTCGCCTCGAGAAGATGGAAAAGGAAGTAAGGGGCGGCGCCCGGGAGCTGAAGAATGAATACGACGTACTTCTTCTGTGCAAGACCGCCCTTGAGAAAGAAAGCCAGCTGCGTTTTCTGGAGCTGTCGGCTGCGCAGGAGAAGCTCATATCGGGTTACCAGTTCCTTTCGCGCAGGCCCTTTATAGTCATATCAAATATCGCCGAGGACGAGATAGGAAAAAAGACCTCGGGTGCTGTGAGGGAATATTCAGAAAAAAAAGGACTTAAGGCAATAGAATTCTGCGGAAAAATAGAAAGCGAAATAGCCGAACTCCCGAAAGAGGAGAGGCCGTCCTTCCTTAAGGGGGCCGGCATAGAAAGGTCAGCCCGGGATAAATTTATCCAGGCTTCTTGCGAGATGCTCGGCCTTATATATTTTTATACGACAAAAGGCAGCGAGATACGCAGCTGGCCGGTAGCCGCCGGAACAAAAGCCGTTGACGCCGCAGGAAAGGTGCACACGGATATAAAACGAGGATTTATCCGCGCAGAAGTGGTGAATTACAGGGATTTTAAAGAATGCGGCTCCATGCAGGCGGCCAGAGAAAAAGGCCGTTTTAAGGTCGAGGGAAAAGAATACATAGTGCAGGACGGGGATATCATAAACTTCAGATTTAATGTGTAAAAGGAGGAGGGCATGGTGAAGGTAAAGAAGGCACTGATAAGCGTATCAGACAAGAAGGGGCTCGATGATTTTGTGAAGGGCCTGAACGAACTGGGCGTGGAGCTATTGTCCACGGGCGGGACGGCAAAGAGGATCGCCGAGCTGGGCGTGCCCGTAAAGGACGTCTCCAGCTATACCGGTTACCCTGAAATGCTGGACGGAAGAGTAAAGACCCTGCATCCCAAGATACACGGGGCGCTTCTGGCATTAAGGGAAAAGAACGAGCATATGGAGCAGGTCAGAAAACACGGGATAGAGCTTATAGACATGGTGGTCGTCAACCTCTATCCTTTCAAGAAGACCATAGAGAAGCCGAACGTCCAGTTCGAGGATGCCATAGAGAATATCGATATCGGCGGGCCTTCCATGCTGAGGAGCGCTGCAAAGAATTTCCATTCGGTAGCGGTCATCTGCAACCCGGAAAGGTACGGCGAGATACTCAACGAGCTTAAGAGTAACGACGGAACATTGAATAACGGCACACTGGAGTCGCTTGCCATAGACGTATTCGAGCAGACGTCGCAGTATGATACTATGATCGACGGGTATCTCAAGAAAACGCTGAAGAAACAGGAGGAGAAATTCCCGGAGACCGCGGCACTGACATACAAAAAAGCACAGGACCTGCGTTACGGCGAGAATCCGCACCAGAAAGCGGCTTTCTACAAGGATGAGAAAATAGCCGAGCCGAGCGCCTCCAACGCCGTGCAGCTCCAGGGTAAAGAGCTTTCATTCAACAATATCATCGACCTGAACGCCGCACTTGAGATAGTAAAGGAATTCGACATACCCTGTGCGAGCGTGATAAAGCATACCAATCCATGCGGCGCGGCCTGCGCTGAGGACCTTGGAGGGGCATATCTGGAAGCACTGGATTGCGACAGGCTGAGCGCATTCGGGAGCATCGTGGGCCTTAATAAGAGTGTCGACGAAAAAGTGGCCGGGACCATAATGAAAGAGGCGGACTTTGTCGAGTGCATAATAGCTCCTGGTTATTCGAAAGAGGCATTGGAGTTATTCCGAAAGAAGAAGAATCTAAGGATAATGGAGGTGCCCAATTACGGTGCGGGATTCAAGACCTTTGACAGCGATATGAAGAAAGTCGTAGGAGGGATGCTTGTGCAGGACAGGGACGTCGCGAAGGTGCACCCCAACATGCTGAAGACCGTTACCAAGATCAAACCCGCAAAAGAAGAGATGGATTCTCTCATTTTCGGGTGGAATATATGCAAGCACGTGAAGTCTAACGCGATAGTCTTCTGCCAAGGCACGAAGACCGTAGGGATAGGGGCCGGGCAGATGTCGAGGGTGGATTCAGTGATCATAGCCTCGAGAAAAGCAGGCGGCCGCTCAAAGGGCGCGACCCTGGCCAGTGATGCCTTTTTCCCGAAACCCGATTCTATAGAGATGGCCGCAAAGGCGGGCATTTCGGCGATCATACAGCCCGGCGGTTCGATAAAGGACGAAGATGTGATAAAGGCCGCAGACTCCCTGGGGATCGCGATGGTATTTACGGGCGTCAGGCACTTTAAGCACTAGGATACAGTGGATTACCAGGAGACGTTAAGATATTTAGACTCGTTCATAAATTACGAAAAGATCCTTCCCCAGGATTATAAAGGCGCATTCAGACTGGAGAGATCGGAGCGCCTTTTAAAATTACTGGGCAACCCGCAAAAGGATTACAGGATAATCCATATAGCCGGTACCAAAGGTAAAGGCTCTGTGGCGGCGATGATCACCTCGGTGCTTAAGGAGGCCGGCCTGAAAGTCGGGCTCTATACATCTCCGCATCTGGTTTCTTTTACGGAAAGGATACAGTTTAACGGCCGGCCCATAGCAGAAGAAGAGCTCTGTAATATCGTTTCCGGCACAGAGTCCTATATGGAAGAATTGAGGGCGGACGGCCTGTCGTTCTTTGAAGCCTATACTGCCTGTGCTTTCAGCTATTTCAGCAGGAAAGGCGCCGATGTGGCCGTGCTCGAAACAGGCATGGGCGGCAGGCTCGACGCGACAAACGCGGCGGATGCCGGCGTTTCGGTCATTACGCCTGTCAGTATGGAGCACACGCGCATATTAGGCTCTGCGCTGCGGGATATAGCGCGTGAAAAAGCCGGTATAATCAAGAAGGGTTCTATGGTGATATCGAGCCCACAGAGAGAAGAGGCCCTTAAAGAGATAATAGAGGCCTGCGGCCACAATGACGCGCCGCTCCGTCTCGTGGGACGTGATATATTAATGAACGAAGGCGGTTTTGACCGGGACAGCCAGACGTTCAGCGTAAAGACTGAATTTATGAATTACTCTTCGCTCAGACTGAAGCTGCGTGGCCGACACCAGCTCGTTAACGCTGCTACGGCTATTGGGGCCGTAGAGGCGCTTCGCGCTTACGGTCATACCATTCCGCAGGATACTGTGCGGGAGGGGCTGTTGAATGTGGAGTGGCCCGGGCGTCTTGAGCTTTTAGACGAAAACCCGCTTGTTGTAGCCGACGGAGCGCAGAACCCTGCAAGCGCGGCTGCCCTGGTAGAGGCCGTAAAAAGACATTTTACTTTCCGCCGACTGATCCTGATACTGGGCATATCGAAAGACAAAGATATAGAAAAGGTATCGCGAAGGCTCCTGGAGATAACGGATTCTGTAATATTGACACGCGCGCAAAACCCGAGAGCGGCTGATCCGGAGATCATAAAGAAATATATTGAAGAGACACCCTGCGAAGTTACAAGCTCTTCAGGATACGCCCTGAGATCAGCTTACTCCAGGGCTGGGAAAGAGGACTTGATACTAGTAGCAGGCTCGTTGTATCTGGTTGGTGAGGTAAGGCATATGGTGGGAGAGCAGAAAGGTCATGAAATACGATCTCGATGATACAATAGTGGCGATATCGACCCCCGTCGGCGAAGGCGGCATAGGGATAGTGCGGCTGAGCGGCAGGGATTCATTATCTGTGGCCGATAAAATATTCAGGTCAAAGAATGACCTGCACCCTTCCGGATTTGAAAGTTACACCACCCATTACGGCCATATCGTACAGGAGAACGAGATAATTGACGAAGTGCTCCTTACGGTAATGAAAGCCCCAAAAAGTTACACAAAAGAGGACATAGTGGAGATAAGCTGCCACGGCGGCATTGTACCCCTTAAGAAGATACTCGGTTTGGTACTTTCCATGGGCCCGCGTACCGCGGAGCCGGGAGAATTCACAAAGAGGGCGTTCCTGAACGGCAGGATAGACCTGGCGCAGGCGGAGTCGGTCCTGGATATAATAAGGTCAAAGACCGACAAGGGCCTGAGGGCCGCCATGAGCCAGCTGGACGGTGATTTTTCAAGGAACGTAAGAGCCATAAGAGAAGAGCTTATAGGGATCCTGAGCAATGTCGAGGCATCAATAGATTTCCCGGACGAGGATACAGAGATCCTGACGGAATTCAACATAAAGGAGAAGCTGACTGACACAGCAGGAGAGATAAGGGCATTGCACGATTCATCGGATAAGGGCAGGATATTGACCGAAGGCATACGCACCGTAATATGCGGCAGGGCGAACGTGGGAAAATCAAGCCTGATGAACGCCCTCCTGCGGGAAAAGCGCGTTATAGTGAGCCATATACCCGGCACCACAAGGGACGCAATAGAGGAGATATTGAATATAGACGGCATACCACTGAGAGTTGCTGATACAGCAGGGATCATAGATTCCGACGACAGTCTTACCAGGGAAGGGGTGGAAAAGAGCAGGTCTCACATAAGCGCCGCGGACCTTGTATTATTCTTACTGGACGGGAATGCCCCACTTACAGCCGATGACACAGCGATAATGGACGAGATAAAGGATAAGAAAGCAATAGTGGTCGTCAACAAGGGCGATCTTCCGCAGCGGCTGGACACTGACGAGGTGAAGAGCCTTATGCCGCAGAAAAGGATAGTCGGAATATCAGCGACCGAAAAGAAGAACCTCGGAAAACTCGAAGGTGCGATAAAGGATATGATATGGGGCGGGGATGTAACCGCGGACCATTCGGTACTCGTGATCAATCAGCGGCACAAGGCATTGCTGGGTCTTGCCTGGGATTCATTACAGAAGGCGCTGAAGAGCGTTAGTGAAAAAACCCCTCCGGAGTTTATAGCGCTTGATATGAGAGAAGCCGTTGAATCGCTCGGAGAGATAACAGGCGAAACTATTGACGAAAAGATACTGGAAAGGATATTCAGCAATTTTTGCATAGGCAAATAACGAAAGGGCAGGGGCCATGGATAAGAAAAAGATAGAAAAAGCTGTAAGGGATATACTTAAGGCCGTAGGAGAAGATGTAAAAAGGCGCGATATCGCCGCGACCCCGAAAAGGGTGGCCGAGATGTACGAGGAGATCCTGGGCGGCGTCGGAAAAGATCCCCGTAAAGAGCTCGAAGTGGTATTTGAGAAGGACCATGACGAAGTGATACTGTTGAAGGGGATACCGCTTTATTCCATATGCGAACACCATCTCCTGCCTTTTATAGGAAAGGCACATGTCGCGTACCTGCCGAAGGACAACAGGGTGACCGGATTGAGTAAGATAGCGAGAGTCGTGGACATTTTCGCCAGAAGGCTACAGGTCCAGGAACGCCTGACCACCGACATCGCTGATATAATAATGGAGAAATTAAGGCCCAAGGGCGTGCTGGTTGTAATAGAAGCCGAGCATCTATGTATGTCGATGCGCGGAGTTAGGAAGCCGGGTGTAATGACCGTTACGAGCGCCGTAAGGGGAATATTCAGGAAGAACGAAAAGACCAGGGCCGAAGCCCTCGCCCTGATCAAAGGCTAGAGTCTTATCCTCGATCTAGGTCTGCCGAAACACCTGTCGATAAATACACGCGCGGCCCTGTCTGTTATTAAGGGGATACTTTTCTCTTCGGGCATATTGAATTCCGTCGCCGTAGCCTTAAGCCGCCTCTTCCACACAGTCTTCTTCCTATTCGTGTCATACACGGTCATCTCAAATCTCAGATGCGCGTAATTCTTGTTCGTTAATATATCCATGACCAGCCCTATCGGCAGGATGATATCTATCGGATCGCTTTGGCGGTAAATAAAATCTATGACGCGCCCGCTTATTACAAGATCAGCGTGCTCGGCCTTGTTTGCGATATTGAATTTCATCTCTTTCTTCTGCTGCAGCCGTTCCATAACAGATCTCTTGATGTCATTCGCACTGACCTTGCTTTTTCCGGGGGGATCGCTGAATTCTCCCAGGTAAACGGTTGTCTCGTTCTTTCCTAGTGCGAATTTATACAGATTGACAGCTTTTCCAGCCGTTACAATGGAATGTATGCTCAAAAAAGACAGGCTAACGACCGCAATTAAAATGAAAATGTAGATAATTTTATCTCTGGCCATCACACGCTCCTTTACCTGCAATTATGTTAGAATTGACTTGCTTTTTATATATTTTATGATAATATGATTTTAAATACAAGCCTTTTTATATATGAAGTGGCTGTCCCCGGAGGATTGATGTTCTGGTTTTTTATCGGGTTGGCGCTGATATTCCTGTCCTTATCTATCTTTTTCATAGCAAGAGGGTATCGAGAGTATTTAGAGAGTTCATCTGACAATTCGTCTGCCAAAGAGAGTCTGATGCCCGCCTTAAGGCTGCCGCGTATCCATCCCAGGGAACCCGTGGCCCGCACTGAGGAACCGGAACCTGTCCATGAAGAAAAAGAGATAGAGATCCCTCTTGAAGGGGCGGAACCCACACCTCCTGCAGAACCTGAGGTTCCTACAGAATCACCAAAAGAGCCGACACCGCCTGCTCCCGAGCCTCAGATAGAAGAACCGACACCGCCTGCGCAACCAGAACCTACTGTAGAATCGCCAGAAGAAGAGATGCCGCCGCCGGAACCTCCGGTGGAAGAGCAGGCTCCGCCAGCCGAAGTTCCTGCGGAAGAAGCTGCGCCTGCGACAGAGGAACCAGCACTTCCCGCGGAACCCGAAGTTCCTGTAGAACCGCCAAAAGAAGAGATGCCGCCGCCGGAACCTCCGGTGGAAGAGCAGGCTCCGCCAGCCGAAGTTCCTGCGGAAGAAGTTATACCTCCGGTAGAAGAACCCGCGCCTCCCGCAGAACCTGAGCCTACGGCAGAGGAACAGACGCTGCCAAGAGAAGAAGCCCCTGTTACAGCAGAAGCCCCGGAGGGGGAAGTATCTCCGGCACAGGCTGATATTGAGAGATTTTATGAGGAATTCGGTAAGTCCAATATCGTAGAGTTCCCCGCTGAGTATATAGGCAGGGACAGCGTAAAGAATGTAGACGGGGCGAAGATCAGTATAGTGCAGTTCGCAAAGAACTGTTACAAGGAAATAGGTTATCGCAGTATCGATTCTGTCATTTTTGGTAAAGATGCCCAGGAGAGATACAAGGTGAATGTGTTCGAACTTATATCCAACCATTACGCGAGCCTTGAAGAGGATTTTTTAAACTTCTTCAACCAGACAAAAGAGAAGTTAGCTGAGGAACTGGAGATCATAAACAGCCACCACGACATAACATCCTCGAATAGCAAAGTCCTTATAGGCATGCACGAGGACCTGCCCCAGATAATCGCGTGGAACGACACAGAGCTTTTACTGGTACTGATAAAATCAGAATTTGACAAGTTCGGTAAGAAAGAATTGGAGTTCCTTAAAGAGTTCGTGATAGAGAAAAAACTCTTTAAGGCGAAGATATTCAAGGTCCCGGAGAGGCACGAGGCGCCGTCAAAGAGCCTTGCAATAGAAATAAGAACATTCAAGCCGGAGGAGGGGGCACCACCTGCTCCCGAGCCTCAGCTAGAAGAACCGACACCACCTGCAGAGCCCGAAGTTCCTGCGGAAGAACTTGCACCGCCTAAAGGAATGCCGCAAGGTGAACCTCATCCAGTATTAGATTTTTCAGAGAAAGAATCCGCACCTCCCGCAGAACCTGAACCAATGGTAGAACCGCCAAAAGACGAGATATCGCCACAAGAACCTCTCGCGGAAGAACAGGCTCCGCCAGCGGAACCTCCTGTGGAAGAAGCTGCACCTCCTGTGGAAGAATCTGTACCTCCTGCGGAGGAAGCCCCGCCTCCGATAGAGGAACCTGCACCTCCTGCAGAACCTGAAGTTCCTGCAGAAACAACATCGGAAGAGCCGGAATCCCCTGATGAAACATCTGAAGAAGAGAAGCAGGCTAAAAAGCCGTTTACGGAAGAGGAGGTCAATTTCCTTAAAGAGAATAGGGACAAACTTACAAATGAAGAGCTCGCTGAGAAGTTAGGGCGTACGCTCGACTCAGTGACGCATAAATTGAGCAGGGAAGGACTGGCGCGCAAGAGTTACGACTGGACGGAAGACAAGGATGTCTTCTTAAAGAATTATATAGATATACTTTCTTACAGGGAGCTTGCCGAGAAACTCGGCACTACGATACCGTCAGTCCGCGCAAGATGCAAGAAACTGGATATTAAAAAACTTGGAGACTAAAAATGGCAAATAATGAATACGCCCACCTTTGGTGGTATATCCTTTTGGCCATACCTATCATACTTATATATGTAAGGTTCTCTGCAAAATCTAAACGGGAGTGGCAGGCGTTATCAGGCGAAACCAAAATGCAGGTAGCTCCTGGCGAACAGGACAGGGAATACATGCGTCTGGAGAGCGCCTTTCCGGTGGAATTCCAAAAGGCGGAGGCGGATCGCGGAGGGCGGGTAAACATACTCCAGGGGCTTACCAAGGATCTCAGCAAGACCGGTATGCAGATAGAGACGGTGGCGGCAAAGGGCAGCAGGCTTGACGACAATATGCCAAACGGCACAAAGCTGAAACTCGTTATAAATATCCCTTCAGAGACGCACGCCACTATAGCTTTTGCCACGGTAAGGTGGGTGCGGAAGACAGAGGATATCACAGTCGACAGATACTCCCTCGGCGTTTCATACGACGACATAGCAAAGCCGGACCTGGATAAGATCATAAGGTACGCCATGCGTTTCAGGCGAAAGGCCGACGTCTTCTCGCTGGTCATAGTCATAGCGCTGCTTCTCACTGTGGCATTTGTCAGCGCTGTATTCTTTTTCGGCAATATAAGGACGGACCTGGAGAGAAGGGCTACGGTGGCGGAAGAGGAAAGGCAGAGACTTGCCGGGCAGACGGCGGAGATCAAAAAAGAGAAGGAAGAGATAGAGGAGAACCTGGAGAACGTTACCCAGAAATACCGAGCCCTGCAAAAAGCGCTTAAGGAGATCGAAAGAGAGAGGGATCTTCAGAAGAGGCGACTGGCCGCCGAAGAGGAGAAGATCAAGGCGCTTAAAGCCGCCTCAGCACCCAGAAAAGAGGACATCGTCCTGTCAGACCGGGATATCATAACAGAATCTGAGGAAGAATCTTCCGGCGAAGGCGCTTATGAGACCGGCGATGCTTACGATGCTGGAGATGAACCCGTCGTTAAGGTAAGGCAGGATACGGCCCCGGAGGACGAGATACTTTTTGAGCCCAATATCACCAGGGGCATGGTGGATGAGGAAAAGAAAGCCCTTAAGTCATTCAGGGATTATATATTAAGGGAAGATATAGCTAAATTGAGCAAATATTGTTCGAGCCATAAGTCAAGCATATACCACGCAGGCGGACTTTTTGCCGTAGCCGAGCTGAGCTACAAGGCCAAGAAAGCAAAAGATGACACCACAGAGGCTTATGAAGAGGTCATCGCCTTATACCCCGGATCGAAATACGCCAGCTATGCCAGCCACAGGCTTGACCAGCTGGAAACGAATCTTCAATATGGGATCTACACACTGAAGCATTTTTACAATGAGTATAATCTGCCGCCCCTTTTCGATTATCGCGAACTCGAGCCGTATAAGGAATGAGGCTTAAGGGTAATGTCAATTAAATTGTGTAAATTCTTTCAAGGGTTTAGCCTCCCACTTGG
>CAZKWI010000061.1:0-11245 GCA_964556455.1 uncultured Planctomycetia bacterium
ATTTTATAGCCCAGCACCATGGCACGGGTCTGATATATTATTTTTATCAACGCGCCCTGGAGAAAACGGAGAGCGAGAGCGAGATAAAAGAGGAGGACTTCAGGTATCCCGGCCCAAGGCCTCAGTCAAAAGAGACGGCCATAGTGATGCTGGCCGATTCCGTCGAGGCATCCAGCCGCAGCCTGGCCAATCCTACGCCTTCGCGCGTGCAGGGCCTTGTCCAGAAGATAGTGAACAACAAATTCATTGACGGCCAGCTTGATGAATGCACCCTTACATTAAAAGACCTCCATAAGATCTCCGAGGCATTTATGAGGATCTTAAATGCGATGTTCCACACGAGAGTCGAGTATCCCGATGAAGAGAAAGTACGAAAAGCCAAGACCAGGGGCAATAACAGTAAAAAATCTGAGCGGAGACCGGATCCCGGCCAGGACAACGGTAGTTAAGACAGTTCGGAGGGTCCTTGAGCTTGAAGGGGCTAGAGATTTCGGCTTGGCGGTCATATATGTGGACGACAGGTATATAAAGTCGCTCAACAAGCGGTACAGGAAACGAAGCGCTTATACCGACGTCCTGGCGTTCAGCATGATGGAAGGTCCCGTCCCTGAAACGGAATGCGAGCACCTGGGCGACATATTCATATCTGTGGATACGGCCAGGAGACAGGCGGGGCAATTTAATTCAACCGTCAGCACTGAACTTAAGCTCTATCTGATCCATGGTGTACTGCATCTTCTGGGATACGATGACGAGACCAGGACAGGCCTGAGGAGAATGTCCCGGCGCCAGGAAGAATTACTGAATAAGGTGTAGAGATGAAAGAACAGGGACTTATAAAGAGCTTCAATTACGCGATAGAGGGCTTTATCTACGCGCTGAAGACGCAGAGGAACATGAGGATACATTTTCTCTTTGCGGTCTTTGTGCTGCTTCTGGGGATATATTTCAACTTTAACAGGACTGAGCTTTTGATACTCTGCGCCGCCATAACTTTTGTATTTGTGGCGGAGATGGTGAATACCGCGATGGAGATGGCCGTGGACATGGTGCTGGAAGATAAGTACCATTTCCTGGCGCACAAAATAAAGGACATGACGGCAGGGGCGGTGATGGTGGCCTCCATAAACGCGATAATCGCCGGCTACCTTCTGTTTGCCAGGCGCCTTCCTTTTACGATAGAGAGCGGCCTTATGAAAGTGAGGCAGTCATCATGGCACGTTACGTTCATATGCCTTATAACCGTCTTTGCCATTGTGGTCATGGCAAAGGTTTTTTTTCATAAAGGTACGCCGTTAAGAGGGGGGATGCCGAGTGGCCACAGCGCGGTGGCATTCTCGATGTGGATGGTGATCTCGCTGATGACGAATAACGGCCTGATAATAGTGCTCAGTTTTGTAATGGCCTTACTTATCGCAAGGAGCCGGTTGTCGCAGGGCATACATACGATATGGGAAATAGCCGCGGGCGGGGCAGCGGGAACTCTTGCCACGCTCCTTATATTCCAATTGCTGAGGTGACGGAATGAAACTGATGATGAGGGTAATGACGAGGGCAAGGAACGATTTCTTTACCGGCCTGGCGGTAGTCCTGCCCATAGCGATCACGATAATGATACTGAACCTTATACTGACAGGGCTCAATGATATGCTCCTGGAGCCCATACTGAACGAGTTTGAGCAGTATGTAGAGGGTCCGTATGCCACGCTTATGGCCAAGGTCGCGATCTTTATTCTGATAGTAGCCGGTATGATGCTGGTCGGCATGGGGGCAAGGACGCTCTTCCTGCGAAGGCTTTTCACGTTTTGGGAGAACGTATTCTTGAAAGTTCCCATGATAAACAAGATATACACAGGTACCAAGCAGATAGGGAGGGCGTTCCTGGGCGAAGGCAGGACCATGTTCAAGGAGGTCGCACTTATAGAATACCCGAGAAAGGGCATCTACTCCGTGGCGTTCGTTACAGCAAAGGGCAAGAAAGAGCTTGCGGATAAATCCGGCCATGAACTTGTGAGCCTCTTTTTGCCGACGACACCCAACCCTACGAGCGGCCTTTTTATAGCCGTTCCAAAGAATGAAGTCACTATCCTGGATATGTCGATAGAAGACGGTTTTAAACTTATAATATCCGCGGGCGTTGTTTAATATGGCCATACAGAATACAGAAGGCATCATACTCAAGAGGCAGGACCTTAGAGAGACGAGTGTTATACTGACGCTCTTTACAAGGGACTTCGGCAAGATATCCGGAGTGATGAAGGGCGCGAGAGGGCCGAAGGCCGCCATGGGCGCCAACCCGCAGCTTTTTAGCCTTAATGATATAGTCTTTTATGATAAAAGGAGAGGCAATCTCAATTCGATCTCGCAGTGCGATCTGAAGGACTACTTCAGCGCAATACGCGGCGACCTTGAGCGCACTATCTACGCCGACTATCTGCTGGAGCTCGTGGACACTGTGATGATGGAGGGGGACGTGAACAGCGATGTGTACGAGCTTCTTTTGAATTCCCTCAAGCTCCTGGCAGGGCCGATGAGCGCGAAACGGGCAGTACGCATATTCGAGATAAAACTGATGGAGGCGTCCGGCTTCATGCCCGACCTCGGGGTTTGCGTAAACTGTGAAACCCCGATACAGGAATATTCCAAATTCAGCCTCCGCTCAGGCGGCCCGCTGTGCACAAGCTGTAGTTCAAAAAGCCCTTCGCGGCTCAGGCTTTCAAGGGGCACAGTGAATTTTATAGAGCATGTAAGAAAGAGCCCCCTTGATATGGTCTCGCGCATAAAGGTTTCGCATGACGTGGGAAGGGAGCTCGAGGTATTCATGCGCAGGTTCGTGGATCACCACATCCAGCGCGATCTAAAGACACTCAAGTTCTTGAAGAAAGTTAAATTATAATGTGTCATTCCCGCGAAAGCGGGAATCCATGGATGTCCGCTTTCGCGGACATGACATGGTTTTCGAGGTTATTATGGTAGATATGAAGAAACTCGTTTCATTGTGCAAGCGGCGCGGGATCATATTCCTATCGAGCGAGATCTACGGCGGGCTCGGCAGCGTGTGGGATTACGGCCCTGTGGGTGTGGAATTGAAGAAGAACGTCAAGTCTGCATGGTGGAAGCGCAATGTCTACGCCAGGACAGATATGGTAGGCCTGGATGCTTCGATATTGATGCATCCCGAGGTCTGGAAGTCATCCGGCCACGTAAGTTCTTTTGCCGACCTCATGGTAGACTGCAAGTCCTGCAAAAAAAGGTTCAGGGAAGACCAGCTCGATAAGAAAAAGTGCCCCGAATGCGGCGGCGAGCTTACGGATTCCAGGAAATTCAACCTGATGTTCAAGACGGCCGTGGGCTCTATGGAGGATACAAGCTCCGAGATATACCTGAGGCCTGAAACGGCACAGGGTATATTCGTGAACTTCGCCAACGTCCTTACCACCTCGCGCAAGAAATTGCCTTTCGGCATAGCACAGACAGGAAAGGCGTTCCGCAACGAGATAACTACTGGGAACTTCACGTTCCGCTGCCGCGAGTTCGAGCAGATGGAGATAGAATTTTTCGTGGACCCCAAAGAGGATAAGAAGTGGTATGACTACTGGGTGAATGAACGCTTCAACTGGTATGTTGATCTTGGTATAAAAAAAGGCAATTTGAAGCTGCGCCAGCATGCTAAGGACGAGCTTGCGCATTACGCGAAAGACTGCCACGATATCGAATATAACTTTCCCTTCGGCTGGTCAGAGCTCGAGGGTATCGCGAACAGAACAGACTTTGATCTCAAGAGCCACGCCAAGGTAAGCGGCAGAGAACTGGCCTATTTTGACGAGACCGAAAAGAAGAATATCGTCCCTTATGTGATAGAGCCGTCAGGCGGCGTGGACAGGGCCGTCTTGGCGTTTTTGGTGGATTCATATAATGAAGAGAAGGTGAAGAAAGAAAAGAGAGTTGTGCTGAAGCTGCACAGCCAGCTCGCGCCGTTCAAGGTGGCGGTATTCCCGCTGTTGAAGAACAGGCCCGAGCTTGTAGAGATGGCGAAAAAGATCGCCCGGGACCTGGGAGGAGACTATAACGTGACGTATGATGATACGGCGTCCATAGGAAGGCTCTACAGGAGACAGGACGAGATCGGGACCCCTTACTGCTTGACCGTCGATGTCCAGACATTGGAGGATAAGATGGTTACCGTAAGAGACAGGGACACGATGGAACAGGAGAGGGTATCTGTAGACAAACTGAAGGATATCCTGAGAACTAAGCTGAAGGAGGCGTAGTAATGAGTGCGAAGTTAGTATATTTTTTCGGTAAGGGCAAAGCGAACGGAACCGCTAAAATGAAGAATCTTCTGGGTGGGAAAGGCGCCAACCTGGCGGAGATGACGAACCTTGGAATACCAGTCCCCGCCGGTTTCACCATATCCACGGATGTATGTACCTTTTATTATGAGAACGGCCACAAGTATCAGGGGCAGCTGGAGAAAGAAGTGCTGGATGCCCTTAAGCAGGTAGAGGGCGCCATGGAGGCAAAGTTCGGGGACAGTGATAACCCGCTTCTGGTGTCTGTCCGCTCGGGCGCGCGGGTATCTATGCCCGGCATGATGGATACGGTCCTTAACCTGGGATTGAACGATACCACTGTACAGGGAATAATAAAGCAGACGGGCGACGAGAGATTTGCTTATGATGCTTACAGGAGATTCGTCCAGATGTACGGCGATGTCGTCCTGGGCCTTAAGCCTAAAGGCAAGGACGAGCACGATCCTTTCGAGATCATAATGGACAAGGTTAAGTCATCCAAAGGCGTAAAGAACGACCTCGATCTCAAGACGGACGATCTCAAAGAACTTGTAAGCCTTTACAAGAAAGAGATAAAGCTTAAGACCGGCAGCGATTTTCCGGAGGACCCCATGAAACAGTTGTGGGGTGCCATAGGGGCGGTGTTCGGTTCGTGGAACAACGAAAGGGCTATCGCGTACAGGCAGATCAATAGTATCCCGTCCGAGTGGGGAACCGCGGTCAATATCCAGGCGATGGTCTACGGAAATATGGGCGATTCGAGCGGGACCGGTGTCGCATTCACCAGGGACCCTGCGTCGGGAGAGAACATGTTTTACGGTGAATATCTTATCAACGCCCAGGGCGAGGACGTTGTAGCGGGAATAAGGACGCCGCTGCCCATAACGCAGCTTAAAAAGGATATGCCGAAGCCGTTCAGCCAGCTTCTCGGGATCTACAAAAAACTCGAGAATCACTACAGGGATATGCAGGACCTCGAGTTCACTATACAAAAAGGCAAGCTGTGGATGCTGCAGACCAGGACAGGAAAACGCACCGGTATGGCAGCTATAAAGATAGCTGTAGATATGGTCGAAGAAGGCCTTATCAAGGAAGAAGAGGCCCTCATAAGAATAGAACCGGAACAGTTGAATCAGCTCCTGAGGCCTATCTTCGACGCTAAAGAGAAGAAGGCGGCGGCCACAGAAGGCAAGGTCCTTGCAAAGGGCCTCAACGCAGGGCCGGGTGCTGCATCCGGAAAGGTGGTATTCAACGCGGAAGACGCCGAAGAATGGGCAAAACGCGGCGAAAAGGTGATACTTGTCAGGATAGAGACGAGCCCCGAAGACATACGCGGCATGAACGCCGCGGTGGGCATATTGACACAGCGCGGCGGTATGACCTCTCACGCGGCCCTGGTCGCAAGGCAGATGGGAAAAGTCTGCGTTGCTGGCTGTGGAGCCCTGAATATAGATTATTCAAAACGGCTAATGACAGTCAAGGATACCACAATTAAGGAAGGAGATCACATTTCCATAGATGGATCTACGGGAGAGGTGATACTCGGCAGGATAGAGACAAAACCCTCAGAGGTCTTGCAGGTTTTGCTCGATAAGACCATGAAGCCCGAAGAATCTGTTATGTACAAGTATTTTTGCAAACTGATGCAGTGGGCGGACAAAAAAAGGCGCCTTAAGGTAAGGACGAATGCTGATCAGCCTGATCAGGCGAGTGTTGCGATAGCCTTTGGCGCAGAAGGTATAGGCCTCTGCAGGACAGAGCACATGTTCTTCGGCGAAGGCAAGATCACGGCAATGCGCGAGATGATACTGGCAGATGATACTGAAGGGAGAAAGAAGGCGCTCGCGAAACTCCTGCCTTTGCAGAGGAAGGACTTCAAGGGAATATTCAAGGCTATGGGCGGCCGGCCGGTTACCGTGAGGACACTCGACCCGCCTTTACATGAATTCCTGCCGCACGACAAAGAGGAGATCGATAAGCTGGCAAGTGTGATGAATGTGAGCGCAGAGAAGGTGAAAGCCAAGATCGGGAGCTTAAAAGAAATGAACCCGATGCTCGGCCATCGCGGCTGCAGGCTGGGCGTGGTCTATCCGGAGATAACCGAGATGCAGGCAAGGGCCATTATAGAGGCCGCGTGTGAAGCTGCGGAAGAAGGCGTAAAGGCCGTGCCCGAGATCATGATACCGCTTGTAGGCCATGTAAATGAGCTGAAGTCGCAGGAGAAGGTGGTCAGGGATACGGCAGATGCTGTGATGAAGGAGAAGAAGAGAAAGATAGATTACACAGTGGGGACCATGATAGAGCTGCCCCGCGCCGCACTTACGGCGGACAAGATCGCTGACGTGGCGGAGTTCTTCAGTTTCGGCACCAACGACCTTACGCAGACCACGTTCGGGCTTTCACGCGACGACGCGGGAAATTTCCTTCAGTATTATTATGACAGGAACATACTCGAGGAGGATCCATTCCAGAGCGTGGACCAGGAAGGCGTAGGCCAGTTGATGAGGATAGGAGTGGAGAAGGGGCGCGCCAAAAGAAGCGGCATCAAGATAGGCATATGCGGCGAGCATGGCGGAGAATCAAAATCCGTCAGATTCTGCGATTCATTGGGGTTGGATTATGTAAGCTGCTCTCCTTTCAGGGTCCCTATAGCAAGGATAGCCGCCGCACAGGCCGCTATTGAGCCGAGAGGTAAATAATGGATGCCATAAAACGCTATCTGAAAGAGATCAAGGATATCCCGCTTCTGACTTCCAAACAGGAGATAGAACTGGCTAGGAAGATAAAGAAGGGGGACGATGCCGCCCGGCACAAGATGATACAGTCCAATCTTCGCCTGGTTATAAACATAGCCAAGAGATACAGCTATCTCGGAGTGCCGATGATGGACCTGATCGAGGAAGGCAACCTCGGTCTTATGAAGGCGGTGGAGAAATACAACCCCAGGAGGGGTTACAGGTTCTCTACATACGCGGCGTGGTGGATAAAGCAGTATATCACAAGGGCCATAGCCAACCAGGGAAAGACCATAAGGGTGCCTGTTTACATGGTAGAGCTTCTGATGAAGTTCAAGAAGGTCAGCGACCAGCTTTTCATAAAACTGAAAAGGAAACCGAGGATGACCGAGGTGGCCAGGAAGATGAGGATGTCGGTCAAGAAGATCAGGCAGCTCAGCAAGATGGCCTCAAAGATATCATCCTTGAACGCGCCCATCGGAGATGACGGCACAGCGGAATTCATAGACCTGATAGAGGACGAGAGTATCGTGACCGCAGATGACGAGGTAGGCGCGTACCTGCAGAGGGAGAGGATACTGGAGCTCCTTAAGAACATGTCTCCCAGGGAGAGAAAGATACTCAGCCTGAGATTCGGTCTTAAGAACGGTATCCCGCACACCCTCAGGGACACGGCCAAACATTTCGGTATTACCAGGGAAAGGGTAAGGCAGATAGAGAGCGCTGCCATGAGAAAACTGAGGAACATAATCGTACAACAGGAGTCTACTGTAACATGATAGATACAACAGAGTTTAAGAGCTATATAAGGGACATACCGGATTTTCCGAAGAAAGGGATAATCTTCAAGGATATAACCCCTTTGCTGAAGGACAAAGGCGCCTTCAACAGCGTGGTCAATATTATCGCGGACAGATATAAGGATAAGAAAGTGGATACTGTCGCGAGTATCGAGGCCCGCGGGTTCATATTCGGTTCGGCAGTCGCGCATAAACTGAACATAGGCATGATCCCGATAAGGAAAAAGGGGAAACTGCCCTATGATACCGTAAGCGTTACTTATGACCTCGAGTACGGCACAGATACCCTCGAGATGCACAAGGATGCGGTCTCTTCCGGGGATAATGTGCTCCTGATAGACGACCTCCTTGCTACAGGGGGGACGGCCGCGGCGGTGTGCGACCTTATAAAAAAGGCCGGCGGTAATATAGTGGAAGTCGCTTTTATGATAGAGCTGGAGTTCCTGAAAGGCCGATCAAAGCTCGAAGGGTATCCGATCTTCAGCCTGATGAAGTTTTGACATTGCTGATGTAAAGTTGGGCCCCTGTAGCTCAGATGGATAGAGCACAGGTTTCCTAAACCTGGTGTCGCGCGTTCGACTCGCGCCAGGGGTACCACTTTTGCGAAGCAAAAGTGATCCTGAGCCGCCGTTAAGCAATGCGACCAACGGGAGCATCGTAGGCGGCGAAGGACCTTTACGCGAAGCGAAGTGGCGAAAAAAGCGGAGATAGTATGATAGATCTGCATACGCATACGCTGTTGAGTGATGGAGAGCTCCTGCCGAGCGAGCTCGTGAGGCGGGCTGTCGTTAAGAATTACGAGGCCATAGCCCTTACGGACCATGTGGATTCCTCAAATATAGACTTTGTCCTGCCGCGCATAGTCAAGGTATCAGGCCTTCTCAGCCAGTACTGGCCTATCAAGGTCATACCCGGTCTTGAAATAACCCATGCGCCCCTTCAAGAGATAGGGGAGCTGATCAAGTACGGCCGGGATAACGGTGCCAAGATCGTCGTGGTCCACGGAGAGACAGTCTCTGAGCCGGTCTTGCCCGGGACCAACAAGGAAGCTATCAGATGCAAAGCCGACATACTGGCCCACCCGGGTCTGATGAGTGAAGAAGACGCCAGGCTGGCAAAAAAGAATAAGGTATATATAGAGGTTAGTAAAAGGAAGAGCCATGCCCGGGCAAACCAGCATATAAGGGAGATCTCCAACAAAACCGGAGTTGAGCTTATATTAAGCACGGATACGCACGGCCCTGATGATCTAGTGAATGATGCCGAAGCCCTGGGGTTCCTCAGATCTCAAACGTTCTCTAAGGATGAGATCTCACGCATCTTTCAGAATCTCATCAGGATAGTAAGCCGTCTTTAATGAATATGAAGATCGGCTAATTATTAATGACATTTTAAGCACGCGCTCTTGACAATCCGGCATTTTGTGATATACTTTTATAGACATTATAGTTATATAAATTTAAATGAACGAAAGGAGGAAGGAAATGAGGTTTTTAGGAGTAGCGTTGGCTTTAATACTAGTTTTTGCCCTGGCCATGCCGGCTTACGCCGAAAGGCAAAGCCTTAGAGTAAGCGGCGATATCACAATAAGAGGTATCGCGAGAGACGACTTTGACCTGGATGGTGCGGCAGAACCTAACGAGGAAAGATTCGCAACATCTACCGTTGAAGTCCAGTTGGACGCTGACCTGACGGACAATGTTTCCACAGTCGTGAGGATAGCGAACGAGAGAAACTGGGGTGACAGCGATTACAGAGAGCTCAGGTCGCTGCAGGAAGACCCGGCAGTCCCGATCGCAACCAACAGAGTTATTGTCGGGCACAGCCTTTTGGATTTAGGCATAGACCTGGCGTACTTACAGATAAACGAGCTCTTCTTCGAGCCTGTGTCGTTAAGGTTAGGCCGCCAGGATATATGGTTTGGCCGTGGTATGGTCATAGGCCTGAACCAGAGAGACCCTGGTTTTACAGAGGTAAACCTGCCCGCTCTTGCAATAACAGATGCAAGAAGAGGGACCGGCTCACCTGAACTCACCACCTACAATGCCTTCGATGCCGCGAGATTGACCATCGATTTTGAAAAATACGCACCCTTCATCGTAGACCTGGTTTATGCAAAGATAGATGAAGAAAAAGTAGAAGGCGGCGGAGATACAGACCTGTACGGCGTCAACATGGGTTACACCTGGGATGTCTACAATGCCGAAGCGGAAGGCTATTACTTCATAAAGCACGGCAATGGCATTGGCAACCCGTTTTTTGATGATGACGACAGCGTACATACTATAGGTATGCGCGGAAGCTTCATGCCGACAGAAGAATTCATATTCGGCGGTGAAGCGGCGTACCAGTTCGGCGAATACGTTGAATCGAGCGGCCAGGCAGGCGAAAGGAACAGAGACGCCTTCATGCTGAATGCTTTCGTCGAATATCTCGGCTGGACCAAGTATCTTTATTCGCCAAAGGTCGGCGCGGAATGGATCCTTTTAAGCGGCGATCATAACCCTGGACAGCCAGGCGGCGAATTCAGCGGATGGCACCCGATGTTCAGAGGCCATTATCCGCTTCTTATCAGGCCTTTCCAAGGCTTGTATTATATGACTTCCAGATACCCCCTGGGCGAGGATCTGGGTCTTACTAACCAGCATGAATTCATAGTCTCAGGAAGCCTGCAGCCTCTTGATGATGTCACTTTCGAGGCAAAGGCCGCGAAGTACTACCTGCATGAGATACCCATAAGGGCCAATGAATTCTATGCTAAGGGTGGACATGATATAGGTACGGAATTTGACCTCCTGTCCACTTACGACTATACTGAAGATGTTACCTTCAGCCTTCTGACCGCATGGTTCTTCCCCGGCGATATTTATGAGAACGACGGGGTCCAGAATTATCCCGATTCAGGCGGTAACGTGAACTTTGAGCCGGCTGTAGCGAGCGAAGTCATCGGAAGCTGCAAGGTCAGTTTCTAGGTAAAGGCTTAGTGTTGAAAAGAAAGTCCCTGCTAATCTATATAGTGTAGTAGAATATAGCGAAAGCGGGGACTTTCTTTTTGTAGTAAAGGAACCAAGGAGCGTAACAGTGCCAACAGGCGTAGTAAAATGGTTTAGCGACCAGAAGGGCTACGGCTTTATCACCCCAGATGGCGGCGGGAAGGACATATTTGTCCACCATTCCGGCATAGAAGGGGAAGGCTTCAAGTCTTTAAAAGAAGGCGATAAAGTCCAGTTTGAAGTTGTCCAGAGCCCTAAAGGTGAGCAGGCTACCAAAGTAACAAAGTCGTAGAGACCTACCTATAATAAAGCTTATAGGATCTCGGATGCGTCCGTAATACTAGTATATATACGGGCAGGACCTCCGTTTTCTGCTTTATATAAAGGAGAGATATGTTCTGTATCGGTGTTCAGGAACTTATCAT